>JACQVO010000007.1 GCA_016209725.1 Candidatus Methylomirabilota bacterium
GCGCCAACGCCGTGGCGGCGTCCGTCCTGGCCCGGCTGTCCTGTCATCTGGATCGCCCGGATTTTCGCGAGGCCTCGGTACGGGCCGTCTCTGCCTATGGCCGCCGGATCGCGGAACACCCGCGGGCATTCTGCAAGAGCCTGGCGGTGGCCGATTTCCTCTTGGAAGGGTCGGTGGAGCTGGCTCTGATCGGGACGCCCGGCGATGAGGGGTACGAGGCACTCCGGCGGGAGGTCGGGCGGCGGTATCTTCCAAACCGAATCGTGGCTCACCACGATCCGGCGGCAAACCGAATCGTGGTCCACCACGATCCATCGTCGAGCCCACCCGATGATCTGCCGCTCCTCCGGGGGAAGACGTTGGTGGGCGGCAAGGCCGCGCTGTACGTCTGTCGGAACTTCGCCTGCCGGGCGCCGGTCACTGAGCCGGCCGACATCGAACAGGCGTTGGCGGAGCACGGCGCGGCGCCGGCGGAGGCCATGCGGACGGGCATCGCCGTGCGGCGTCCCGGCCGGGCGACAGCCGAGGGGACCGCCGGACGGGCCAGGCGATTCGCAGAGGCTGGATTGGCGCACGGCTATGCCCCCCTCGGGTCCACCGGTCTCACGGTCAGCCGGCTGGGCTTCGGCTGCTACCGGGTGGACGACGAGACGCCGGAGCACCGTGAAGCGCTCATGGCGGCTCTCCAGGCAGGCTGTACCCTGATAGACACTTCGACCAACTACACCGATGGGGCCAGCGAACGGCTGGTGGGATCGGTCCTGGCGGAGTTGGCGCGCGATGGGGAGCTACCCAGAGACGCGGTCGTGGTCGTATCCAAGCTGGGGTACGTGCAGGGGCAGAACCTAGCCCTGGCCCAGGAACGCGAGGCGGCGGGGAGATCGTTTCCCGAGATGGTCAAGTACACGGATGAATGCTGGCATTGCCTGCACCCGGAGTTTTTGCGGGACCAGTTGACCCGCTCGCTTGACCGGCTGCAACTCGAGGCCCTGGACGTCTGCCTCCTCCACAATCCCGAGTACTTCCTCTCCGACGCCAAGAAGCGGCTCGCCGGCGGCGGATTGGAGAAGGTGCGAGAAGAGTTCTACCGGCGCGTGCGCGAGGCATTCGCCTTCCTGGAGAACCAGGTTGCCGCGGGCCGGATCGGCTGGTACGGGGTCTCCTCCAACACCGCCGTGGCTCACCGGGACGATCCCGAGGCGACCTCCCTCTCGCGCCTCCTGGAGGCGGCCGTGTCGGCGGGCGGGCCCGGGCACCACTTCCGCGTGCTCCAGGTGCCGATGAACCTGTTCGAATCCGGCGCCGTCCGTGAGCCCAACACCGGCCCGGAAGGAAAGCACGCGGCGCTTGCGCTGGCGGCGCAGACGGGGATCGGGGTGCTGCTGAATCGGCCCCTGAACGCCTTCGCCGGAGGCAGGATGATCCGGCTGGCGGACTTCCGTGCGGACGACGATGGCGGCGGCGCATCGCCGGACGAGGCGCTCCAGACCGTGGCCGCCCTGGAGGCGGAGTACCGGACCGGGATCGCGTCGCGCCTCCAGACCCGGCAGGGCGGGACGCCTCCCTCGGAGTGGTTCCGGTGGGCGGAGCAGCTTCGGACGTTGTCGGGCCGCCTGCAGGGCCTGGATCACTGGCGGCAGATCGAGGGAGGGATGATCGCTCCGATGGTGAACCAAGTCGTCCGCATGCTGGATCAAGGGCTGACCGGACCATTGGGGGAGACGTGGGGGAGGTGGCGGGACCGCTATCTCCCCGCCCTGGAGTCGCTCCTGGAAACCTTCCGCGCCGAGGCAGCCCGGCGGAGCCAGGCGGTGAGCGACGCGGTGGCCGCAGCCGTTGACCCCCACCTCCCACTCGCGCGCAGGGGCGAGAGCCTGTCGCGGAAGGCGCTATGGGTGCTGGCCGGCACCCCCGGGGTGAGCTCTGTCCTCTTGGGGATGCGGCAGCCGGCATACGTCGCGGACGGAATGGGCGTCCTCGGCTGGCCGCCCCTCCCGGACGTGCAGCCGATCTACGAGGCGATCAAGAACGCGCGAGTGCCTTGAGCCCGAACAGTGCAGTTCAACCACCAAGGCACCAAGACACCAAGGAGAAGCAGCACAAGAATGCTGTCCTCCGGAGGACAGGGCATTCAGGAATCTCCTGCATCGTCCTGTCGGGTCAGTCCCCTGGAAGTCCTCGTTCCGGGAGGCCGGTGGTGCCTTGGTGTCTTTGTGGTGAAAAGTTTGGGTTGAGTGTAACCCATGCGAAGGCCCGACGTCGTCATCGTGGGCGGGGGCATCATCGGATGCTCCATCGCCTTTTTCTTGGCGAAGGCCGGGGTCCGTCCCCTGGTCCTGGAGCGGACGATGGTGGGCGCGGAGGCCTCCAGCGGGGCGGCAGGGATGCTCACGGCCCAGGCCCACACGGACGAGCCGGGGCCGCTTCTCGACCTCAAACTGGCGAGCCGCGCCCTGTACGAGGGACTGGCGGCCGAGCTCTTGGAGCGCACGGAGATCGACATCGAATACCGCAGGTTGGGCCATCTGGTCCCCGCCCTCACCGAGGAAGAGACCGAGGCCGTGGCCAGGCGGGTCAAGTGGCAGGCAGCGAACGGCCTGCCGGCCGAGTGGCTGAACGCCAGGGAGGCGAGGGA
>JACQVO010000071.1 GCA_016209725.1 Candidatus Methylomirabilota bacterium
CTGCAGGAGCCGGGATGCGATCCCGCCGATCACGCAGAAGAGGAGCCAGTGGACCCAGGTGTACATCAGGACCATCTCGAAGGACACCGGCAGGGTCTCCGGCCGGACGAGTGGCTCGCGCCATTTGAAGAGCGCGGTTCCCAGGACGGTGGGGGTGTGGAGGGGCCGCCCCTTGAAGGTGTCCAAGATCAGGAACCAGAGTGCGATGGTCGCGGCTCCGATGGTGCCGGCGAGGATTCCTTCCTGGTAGACTCGGGAGATCTCGGAGGCGGGGCGGTCAATCGAATCCGGGCTGGTCACGCTGGTGTGGGAGGCCATGGTTCCCTCCTTTCCGGGCCGCGTCATGACCCGTCCATGGCTCAAGGAGAGGAGTGTCTCGAATGCGAGCATGGGTTATGAACCCCAAAGTGTCAAGTGGGGATTCCATGCCCTGAATGGGGAGAATGGACGGAGGGATGTCCTGAGCTGGGCAGGACCTTCTCCTGGTGGAGGCGATGATCCGGGGGAGGGTGGGCCACACCACGCTAGTGAATCAGGCGGCGGCGGACCAGGCGAGCGGCGAGCAGGAAGGCGGCCAGGAGGGGAGGGACAATCCACAGGAGGGGCAGGAGGACGTCGAAGCTTGGCCGGCCCTGCATCAACGCCCGGCTGGCCTCCACGGCGTAGGTCAGCGGGAGGAATTTTGCCATCATCTGGGCCCAGCGCGGGAGAGACTCGACGGGGAAGAAGACCCCGCAAAAGAGGAACATGGGGGTGATCACCAGCGTCAGGTAGTAGTTGAAGAACTCGAAGCTCCGCGCCAGGGCCGCCACCACGAGGGATAGGGAGGCGAATAGGAGGGAGAGCAGGGCGAGGATCACGGGCAGGGCCAAGGTCCACGGCGAGTGCGCCAGGCCGAACAGGCTGACGACCGTCAGCATCACCGTTCCGTTGAAGGTCCCCTTGCTGGCTCCCCACAGGACGTCCCCGGCGACCACGTCCTCCAGGCTCAGCGGGGTCGTGATGATGGCCTCGTAGGTCCTCTGGTGCATCATCCGGACGTAGGCCCCGTAGGTGCACTCGTAGGCGGCGGCAAACATCGCGGAGGACATGACCATGCCGGGGGCCACGAACTCCACGTAGCGCTGGCCGCGCACCGTTCCCACCAGGGTCCCCAGGCCAAACCCCAGGCCGAGGAGATAGAGCAGCGGCTCCCCGATGCTCGGGCCGAGGAGGCTCGGCAGCGAGTACTTCCGAAAGACGGCCAGATTCCGCTGCCAGACCCGCACCGCCCGCCATGTCGGCCATGCCAGCGCCATCGAGAACCCCACCCTCTTTGATCCGCAGATTACGCAGATTTCGCAGATTCCCCCAGGGGAAATGCCTCCGGAAAATCTGTGTAATCTGCGTAATCTGTGGATAATTGAAGTCTGTCTGTGGCTCTACTCCTGCAGGCTGTGGCCGGCCACCTTCAGGAACAGGTCCTCCAGGCCGGCCGGCCGGTGCAGCAGATGCGGCGGCCGCAAACCGCTCAGGGTCGGCAGCAGCGCCCGGCCGTCGGCACAGTACAGATACAGGGTGTCTCCCGTCTGCTCCCGGCCGAGCGTCCGGCCGTCCACAAGTGCCAGGGCGGCCCGGTGCAGGGCCTCGTCCCCGCGGATCTCGATCACGTCCTCGCCGATCTCGGCGCGAACCAGGTCCGCGGGTCGACCCTGCCGGAGGATGCGGCCGGCGTGCATCAGGGCCACCCGGTCGCACAGGCGGGCGGCTTCCTCCATGTAGTGGGTCGTCAGGACCTGGGTGACACCCTGGGCTTTCAAGGTCCGCAGCCGCTGCCAGACGAGGTGTCGGGCCTGGGGATCCAGCCCGGTGGTTGGCTCGTCGAGGACGAGCAGTTCGGGCTGGTTCAGCAATGCGCGTGCGATCAACAGGCGTCGCTTCATGCCCCCGGAGAGTTCGTCCAGCGGGCTTCCCGCACGGGGCGTCAGCCCGACGAACTCCAGAAACTCCGCCGCCCGCCGCCGGGCCTCGACCCGGGGGATATCGAAGTAGCGGGCGAAGACCAGGAGGTTCTCCCATGGGGTCAGGTCCGGGTCCAGGTTCTCCTCCTGCGGGACGACACCGAGGCGGCGCTTGATGGCGGCCGGCTCCCGGTCCACCCGGAGGCCGAGGACCACCAGATCGCCTGCGGTGATGGGGGTGACGGCATGGATCATCCGGACCGTGGTCGTCTTCCCGGCCCCGTTGGGACCGAGAAAGCCGAAGCACTCCCCGACCTCCAGTTCGAAGTCGATCTCGTCCACCGCGACGAGATCTCCGAAGCGTTTGGTGAGGCGGCTGGCCGTGACGGCAGGCTGAGACATGAGAGCCGACCTGCCTGCCGCGCCGGGCGCGGCGCAAGCAGGGAGCCGCGAGCCGCGTGAGGCAATCGGGCAACTTGGCAACCAGTCGATTGGGTCGAACCGGATTGCCGGATTGCCAGATTGCCGGGTTGCCTTATGCAAATGAAAACCCCGGCGACATGGTACGTCGCCGGGGTCCGAGCGTCAATGTGCCTGCGGGGGGCTAGGCCTGAACGGCGACCTTGGACACGTTCGCCGCCTGCTTCCCCTTGGGGCCATCCACGACTTCGAACTCCACCTCCTGGCCCTCGCTCAGGGAGCGGACGCCCGTGCCTTGAATGGCGGTATAATGTACAAAGACATCATCCCCATCCGGCCGCTCGATGAACCCGTACCCCTTCGCGTCGTTGAACCATTTCACTTTCCCGGTGAGCCTCACTTCCGAACCTCCTTCTAAAACGTGGTCACCACGACGGCGGGCAGCTTGGCCCCAGCGGCTTTCGCCCGTCCGCCGGCCCCGCCGCCCGGGCGGGGCTCAAACACAAAACCGCGACAGCGAATTCAGCACGCGGTCGCGGTTTTCGAGAAGCCTGCGTCGTGCCAACTGTCTGCCTTCAGCATGATGTGCCAACGTCAAACGGCGCGGACGTTAGCCCGGGCCATGGGCTTTGTCAAGGACCTTTTTCCTCGGCGGACCTACTCGGATCGTGCGAGGCTCCAGTCCCGCGTGTGGAAAGAGGCCAGGACCCCCCGGGCGAATGTCGTGGACAGCCAGAGTTCCTTGAAGAAGGTCACCGCAAACCGCGAGGGCCGGATGTCCCAGAGCCGCATCCCCTGCAGGTGCTCCCACGTCCTGGCCCAATAGTTCTCCAGGCTCTGGCGGGAATACACCACCCGATTGCTCAGCGCGTCGAACTGGACAAAGAGGAGGGGCATTTTGGACGGGAGGCGGCCTTTGAAATCCGCGTAGCGGGCCTGCCACTCCTGGATCTTCATGCTCTGACGGGCCTCCTTGTGGAGGGCGGAGAGGCGATCCAACCAGAGCGTGGCGGATCCCTCCTCCCCGGCCAGGCGCCGGTACATACCCTGCAGCCTGCCCTGGAGGGTCTCCCACTTCTTCAGAAAGACCTCCAGATCCTTGGGGCCGAGCAGGATGTTCGAGGACAGGTCCTGGAAGGGATCCAGCAGGGCCCGCGCCTTGGCCGGGAGGGTGGCCCTGGCGTCGGCGTAGGCCTTCTGCCACTCCGCGATCCTCAGGGTCTGCCAGATTTCTCCCTGGATCCGCTCGATCTCCTCGGCCCAGCGCCGCTCCCGCTCGCTCCGGGGGCGGGTCTGGAGCCAGATCTCTTCCATCTCCTTGAAGAACCGGATCCAGGCGACGAACAGCCGGAACACATCCTTCGTGCGCTTCCAGAGGTGGACCGGCAATGAATCGATGGCAAATCCGGGCCGGCGCGAGCGCCGGTCCTTCAGCCGGAAGAACCCCGCGATCATGGGATGGGTCTTCTCGATCAGGGCCGCGTTCTTGTACCACATGAGCATGAAGACCGCGCTCCAATAGGCCGGGGGGTTGTGGCCCCAGCGGGAGAGGATCCTCGTGATGTTCTCTTTGCTGTAGAAGGTCTTCCAGGAGTCTTCGTAGGCCTCTGTCCACTCGCCGGCAGTCATGTTCGGGTGCCGGACGGTGGCGTGGAAGGAGTCGCGCTTGTTGAAGTCGGGGTCCATCCACTCGCCGCGCTTCCGCATCTCCAGGTGATCGTGGGATCCCGGCAGCGGGGTGAGCATGAAGAACGACCCGACGTCCGGCTGGATCTCGTCCATGAGGAACTGGATGTCCTGGCGGACCTGGTCCTGGGTGTCGAAGGGGAGGCCGATGATGTACCCGCACTGCACGAGAATCCCGGCGTCGTGCCACTCTTGGATGATCTTCCGGTATTCGCTGACCTTGTTCTGGGATTTGCTCTCTGCCTTGAGGTTCTGCGGGTTCACGCTCTCCATGCCGATGAACACCTGGGTGCAGCCGGCCTCGGCCGCCAGACGCACGAAATCCTTCGGCTTGCGGGCCAGGTCCACCTGCATCATGAAGGTGATCTTGATGCCTTCCTGGCGAAGGCGCATCAGGGCCTCGAAGGTCTCGCGCCACTGCTTCTTGCGGGCGAAGTTGTCGTCGGTGAAGAAGTAGAAGTCGAAGCCCTGCTCGAGATAATTCTTCCGCACGAGATCGGCGATGGACTGCGGGGACCGCTCCCGCATCGTCCGGCCCTGCACGTTGATGATGGTGCAGAAGGTGCAGGTGAAGGGGCAGCCGCGCGAGGTCTCCACCGTCCCGAAGGAGCGGCTGGCGAAATGCTTCATCGATTTGGGGCTCATCACCGGCGGCGGGGCCTTCTCGATATCCACCAGACTCTTGAGGTCTTGAGCATAGGAGTAGAGCGGCTTCAATTGTCCGTTGAGGACATCGGCCAGAATCCCCTCCCAGTGACCTTCCACCTCGCCTGACACGACGATGATGGATTCCCGGAAGAGCTCCTGGATGTCCGGCTCCTGGTCGCCCAGCATGTTGATGGTCCCGCTGGTATGGAAGCCGCCCATGATGACGTCGATCCCACGGGCGCGAAATTCCCTCCCCAGATCCAAGGCCCTGGGGAACTGGTTGGTCTGGACCCCGACCAGACACACCACCAGCTTCGTCGCCGGGTGGCGACTCCAACGGACGATCTGCTTGACGGGGATTTTCTCCGCCGTCTCGTCAAAGGTATCGACCTGAATGGTAATATCTCCGAAAACCCCGCGCCGTCTGACGTCTTCCGTCAGCCCGTGCAGCACGTTCAGGCTGTTGCCCGGCAACACCCCCCTCCAGAACCGGAGAACGTACCCCTCATCGTCGTACTTCGAGGGCTTGATGAGGATGACTCGAAGCGTCTTGTACTTCAAGACGTGAGGAAGGAGACGGGGCGGCTGTGAACCGGGCGAGGGGGGCACGGGGTGGCTTATGGCAAGCGGTGAAGTCTCACCGCGATTGACCGTGGCCTGTTGCATCACCATCCTCCCGATTGATTTCGGGCTGACTGCCATCCGGAACTGGAAGCTGAAGAGGAGCGAAAATACGTCATGTTGAATTCACATCGGGGAAGGCGACGGGGATCCGGCCGGAAATCCGGGGCGGCCAACGACGGCGCCCGGCGCCAGGCAAAAACCAGACGGACCCTATCGCAGGCCAGGAACGATGTCAAATGAATAATCACAATGGTTGGAACCAATGAAATGGGACGAGGGTTCGGATTGTCGGGGGCGTGTGTCGGGGGGCGCTCGGGCATGCCGCGGGGTCGCCGGCCGTGGAGATGGCAGGGGCGATCATGCGCTATCAAGGGCGTCATGGGGGCGTCATGGGCGTCGGAAGTCACCCGATGCAGATCGGCTATGCCAGAGGGTGAATCCATGGGGGAGGCGTGGCGAGTTTTTCATTGACAACGCTTGGAATCCTGCTTAACTGACAGGGAAGTGAATCGGCGCGGGAAAATGATGGGTGTTGTTGCCCTGTTTACCGTCCCCGGCCGGCAAGGGAGTGCTGGCGGTGGCAGGCGCGCCTGACGGTATCCCCCGGCGGCATGATGGAGGCCTTGTGGAAGGTCAGGTTGCGAACCGGCCGCAAGAGAACCTCGGGAGGCGACGGTTCGTGCGGTTGCCGGTGGTTGTGCCCGTGGTCGGGCGCGCGGTGCAATTTCCCGGCGAGGAGATCCAGGGAATGGTTCGGAATATCGCCGCCGGGGGAGTGCTGGTGGAGTTCCCCGTCCAGATGGTGCCGGGCAGCGTTGTCGATCTCGTGCTCCAGACGCGAGGCGGTCCCAGGGAAATGGAGGGCAAGGTGGTTTGGACGTCGGCCGTCGAAGGCAAGATCCACCACGGGATCGCCTTCCCGGAGCCGAAGGAGCAGACCTTCGCCTTGGAGTTGTTTCTCCACGAGAATCGCTAGACCCCACCCGTCCCCGGAATCCGGCCTCTCCCGCCCACAGTCTCCCCTCCCGTTCTTCGAGACGGTCAGCACCGTTCCTGGCACCCGGAAGGCGTTCGGGCCGTGAGGTACATAGGCCTGGCCGGCAAAGGCATCGTCCGATGATTCCGCCGGGTGGGAACGCGGTTGACAATGGGGGTTAAGCTGTTATAAAGGTAAGCTACCGGAAAATCTAGGGAGAGAGATGCGTGCATTCATGCTTCGGTGGGGGGCGACGGCCCTGGCGATCGGGGTCGCGGCCCAGGTGCTACCCGGCATTCAGGTGGACGGGCTGTGGGCGGCCATCGTGGCGGCGCTCTTGCTCGGCCTCGTCAATGTCACCCTTCGCCCGATCCTACTCCTGCTGACCCTGCCCCTGACAGTGGTCACGCTGGGCCTCTTCGCGCTGGTGGTCAATGGCGCCATGCTTGCCCTGGTGGCGAGCGTCGTCAAGGGCGTGCACGTGGCCGGCTTCGGCAGCGCGGTCCTGGGCGCTATCCTCATCAGCCTGGCGGGGAGCCTCTTGGCCTGGCTGCTCCAGCCGCGTCCGCGTGTCCAGGTGGAGGTCCAGCGCTTCACGAGCGTGCCCTGAGATCCCGGAGGGGACCGCCAGAGGAGACGCGATGACGATCCGGAAAGCGGTGTTTCCCGCGGCCGGGCTGGGGACCCGATTCCTACCCGCGACGAAAGCCCAGCCCAAGGAGATGTTGCCGATCGTGGACAAGCCCACGATCCAGTACGTCATGGAAGAGGCGGTGTCATCGGGGATCCAGGACATCATCGTGGTGACCGGCCGGGGCAAGAACGCCATCGAGGATCACTTCGACCGGTCCATCGAACTGGAGATGATGCTCAGCAAGAAGGGGCGCTCCGACCTGTTGGAGGTGGTGCGGCGGATCTCGGAGTTGGTCCGGGTCTGCTACGTCCGCCAGAAAGAACCGCTCGGTCTGGGCCATGCCGTCCTGGCGGCCAGGGAGCTGGTCGGGGAGCAGTCCTTTGCCGTCTTGCTGGGGGACGATATCTTGACGGATGCGACACCCGCCCTGCGCCAGATGATCGCCGTGCATGAAAGGCACCGCTGCACGGTCATGCTGGTGAAGCGGGTGCCCAAGGACGAGATCTCCCGCTACGGAGTGATCAAGGGACGCCAGCTCGACGATCACCTCTACCACATCATGGACCTGGTGGAAAAGCCGGAGGCGGGCCGGGCCCCTTCGGACCTGGCCATCGTCGGCCGGTACATCCTCACCCCCGAGATCTTCCCCATCCTGGAGAAGACGGCCGAGGACCGGACCGGGGAGATCCAGCTCACGAACGCTCTCAAGGGGTTGCTGCGGAACAAGAAGCAGATGATCTACGCCCTGGAATTCCAGGGACGCTGGCACGATGCGGGAACCATCCTCGGGTTCCTGAAGACCACGGTGGAGTTCGCCTTGCAGCGACTGGACGTGGCCCCCGGCTTCAAGGAGTTCCTGCGTGGCCTGGATTTGGATTCAGGCCAACCGCAGGCGCAGGGGGGCGACGGGGGATCGCCGGAATCACGGCCAACCCGGCGGGGCACGCGCCCGACGTCGGCAGAAAACGCCTGATGCAGAAATTACCGCCGCGCCAGCCAGCCACGCCGGACCCAGAGCCAGCCGGCGTCTCCCCCCCGCCGGAGGACGACGTGGAATCCGCGGCCCCCGTGGAGGGTGAGGCCGAGACCGGGGAGGGACCGGATCCCTACGACGACCTCTGGGATCCGGACATGGATACGCGACCGGAACGCATCAAGCGGACAACAAAGGCGCGCCCGCGCGGCCGGGGCGCCCCTCGCGGCAAGCGGCGGGACGAGGCCTGAGGCGGCGGCCATCCCCGCGGCGGGGCGCGGGTGCGGCCAGGCTGGTGCGGGACAAGGAGAGTGGACCTTGACAAGCCACGAGGTGGATGAGAAAGAGCCCGGGGAGCAGCCGGAGACTGCGGTGGGCGTAGAGCAGCCCCAGAGCGAGCGAAAGATGCCCCCCCAAGTCCCGCTCCTGCCGGTGCGGGATGTGGTGGTCTACCCGTTCATGATCCTGCCGCTGTTCGTGGGACGGGACAAGTCCATCCGGGCGGTGGACGAGGCCCTGTCCCGGGAGCGACTGATCCTGCTGGCGGCCCAGCGCGACGCCGAGGCCGAGGATCCCGAGCCGGAGGAACTGTACCCCGTCGGCACGGTGGCCATGATCATGCGGATGCTGAAGATGCCCGACGGCCGGGTGAAGATCCTGGTCCAGGGCGTCTCGCGCGCCCGCATCCTGGAGTTCACCCGGCGCGAGCCGTTCTTCGAGGCGCGGATCGCCGAGGTGGCGGAGCCGGAGGGCGTCCCCCAGGGGCTGGAAGTGGAGGCGCTGATCCGCTCCGTCAAGGAGCAGATCCAGAAGGGGGTCAACCTGGGGAAGGGCGTCTCCCCCGATGTCCTGGTCATCATGAATAACCTGGAGCACCCCGGGCGATTGGCCGACTTGGTGGCCAGCAACCTGGACCTCAAGGTGGAGCAGGCGGAGCAGATCCTGGAGATCTTCGACCCGGTGGACCGGCTGAAGAAGCTCTCCGAGCTCCTGGGCAAGGAGATCGAGGTGCTGGAGATGCAGCACAAGATCCAGTCCCAGGCCCGGGAGGAGATGGACAAGACGCACCGGGAGTATTACCTCCGGGAACAACTCAAGGCCATCCAGAAGGAGCTGGGCGAGGCGGACGAGCGCGGCCAGGAGATCCAGGAGCTGGAGCAGAAGATCGACCGGGCCAAGATGCCGACCGAGGTGGCCCAGGAAGCCAAGACCCAGCTCGGCCGCCTGTCGCGGATGCACCCCGACGCGGCCGAGGCGTCGGTCATCCGGACCTACCTGGACTGGCTGACCGACCTCCCCTGGGCCAAGCAGACCAAGGACAAGCTGAGCATCAAGCAGGCCCACAAGATTCTGGAAAGGGACCACTACGACCTGGAGAAGGTGAAAGAGCGAATCCTGGAGTACCTGGCGGTCCGCAAGCTGAAGAAAAAGATGAAGGGCCCCATCCTGTGCTTCGTCGGGCCCCCGGGAGTGGGCAAGACCTCCCTGGGGCGCTCCATCGCGCGGGCCCTGGGACGGAAGTTCGTCCGCATCTCCCTCGGCGGCGTGCGGGACGAGGCGGAGATCCGGGGCCACCGCCGCACCTACATCGGGGCCCTGCCCGGGAAGGTCATCCAGAGCATCAAGCAGGCCGGCACCAACAACCCGGTCTTCATGATGGACGAGGTGGACAAGGTGGGGGCGGATTTCCGCGGCGATCCCTCGGCGGCCCTCCTGGAGGTGCTGGACCCGGAGCAAAACGTGGCCTTCACCGACCACTACCTGGGGGTTCCCTTTGACCTTCGCAACGTGATGTTCATCACCACGGCGAACCTGGCCGATCCCATCCTGCCGGCCCTGAAGGACCGCATGGAGATCATTGAGATCTCGGGCTATACCGAGGAGGAGAAGCTGCACATCGTCAACCGGTACATTCGCCCCCGGCAACTGGACGACCACGGAATCAGCAAGAAGCACCTGGAGATCACCGACGAGGCCATCCTGAAGGTCATACAGAGTTACACGCGGGAAGCGGGCCTGCGCAACCTGGAGCGGGAGATCGCCACCATCTGCCGGAAGGTGGCGCGTGACGTGGCCGAGGGCAAGAAGGGCCTCATGCGGGTCACGGGTGCCGGCCTCCACCGGTTCCTGGGGGCGCCCAAGTTCCTGCCGGAGCCGGAACAGGAGCGGGATGAGGTCGGCGTGGCGACCGGCTTGGCCTGGACCCAGACCGGCGGAGATATCCTCTACATCGAGTGCACCATGATGCGGGGCAAGGGCAACCTGTCGCTCACCGGGCACCTGGGGGAGGTCATGAAGGAGTCGGCCCAGGCGGCCATGAGTTACGCCCGATCGCGGGGGGCCAGCCTCGGGATCAAGGAGGAGACCTTCGCCAAGCACGACATCCACATCCACGTGCCGGCCGGGGCGATCCCCAAGGACGGACCCTCCGCCGGGATCACCATGGCCACGGCACTCATCTCCACCTTGACCAAGATGCCCGTGCGCCGCGATGTGGCCATGACCGGCGAGATCACCCTGCGCGGCAAGGTCCTGCCCATCGGCGGACTCAAGGAGAAGGCCCTGGCCGCCCGCCGGATGGGGATCAAGACCGTCATCGTGCCGACCAAGAACGACAAGGACGTGAAAGAGCTGCCCGCCAACGTCCGCCGCGGCATGCAGTTCGTGTACGTGGACGACATGGACCAAGTCCTGAAGGGGGCCCTGGCCAAACGAGGGGCCGCGCGCCGCACCCCGGCCGTCTCGACCGAGCGGCGCGTGGCGGCCCGCGCCTGACCATCTGGCAATCAGGCAATCGGGCGACTTGGCAATCCGGCACGGAGGTTCTTCCTGATCGCCTGATTGCCTCTCTGAAGGAGGACCGCACTCGATTTGAGCGACCGAGAGCCGTGGGTGCGCATCATCCCCCTGGGCGGGGTGGGTGAGATCGGGATGAACATGACCCTCCTCGAGACCGAGGAGGACCTCCTGGTTCTTGACGCCGGCCTCATGTTCCCCGAGGAGGAGATGCTGGGGATTGACTTGGTCCTGCCCGAGGTGACCTACCTGCTGGAGCAGCGAGCCAAGGTGCGCGGCATCGTCCTCACCCACGGCCACGAGGACCACACCGGCAGCCTCCCCTACCTCCTGCCCCAACTCCCCGTCGCCATCCACGGGACCCCGTTGGCCCTCGGCTTGGTTCAGGAGAAGCTCCGCGAGTTCGGCCTGGACCGGACGACCGACCTTCGCACCATTCGGGCCGGCGACACCCTGCGTCTGGGGGGGCTCAGGCTGGAGTTCATCCGGGTCAGCCACAGCATTCCGGATGGGCTGGCGGTGGCCGTCAACACTCCGGCCGGGCTGGTGCTCCACAGCGGCGACTTCAAGTTCGATCAGACGCCGGTGGATGGGGAGCTGACCGATCTCCGGAAGTTCGCCGAGTTGGGGGAGCGGGGCGTCCTGCTGCTCCTCTCGGACAGCACCAACGCCACCCGCGAAGGATTCACGCCCTCGGAGTCTGCCATCGGGCGGACGTTCGAGCCGATCTTCCGGGCCGCCCCCCGCCGCATCATCGTCGCCTGCTTTGCCAGCCACATCCACCGAATCCAACAGGTCCTGGATGTGGCTGCGGCCCTGGGCAAGAAAGTGGCGGTCAACGGCAAGAGCATGGTGGCCAACACCCGCATCGCCGCGGAGCTGGGGTACCTTCGGATCCCGCAGGACACGCTGGTCCGTCTCGAGGACTTGAGGCGGTTTCCTCCGGAGCAGGGCGTGATCATCACCACGGGCTCCCAGGGGGAGCCGCTCTCGGCCGTGGCCCGGATGGCGGTGGGGGAGCACAAGCAGATCGAGATCCAGCGGGGGGACACGGTGATCTTCTCGGCGCGGGTGATCCCGGGCAACGAGAAGTCCATCGCCCGCACGATCAACCACCTCTTCAAGCGGGGGGCCCAGGTGATCACCGAGGAGGTGCTGCCCGGCGTTCACGTCTCCGGCCACCCGAGCCAGGAAGAGCTGAAGCTCATGCTGAACTTGACCCGACCCCGCTTTCTCGTCCCGGTGCACGGGGAATACCGGCACCTCCATTTGCACGCCCAGCTCGGCCGGCGGGTCGGGATCCCCTCGGAGCAGATCTTTATCCTGGACAACGGCGATGTGCTGGAGGTGAGGCCGAACTGGGCTGGGGTCGTGGGCAAGGTTCCGGCGGGCCGGGTTTTCGTGGATGGCAAGGGCGTGGGGGATGTGGGGGATACGGTCCTGCGGGACCGCCAGCACCTGGCCCAAGACGGCATGGTGCTGGTGGTCATCGGGTTCGACAAGACGGGAACCGTCGTGGCGGGTCCGGACATCCTCTCCCGGGGGTTCGCTCACCTCCCGGAAGATGACGCGCTCTTCGAGGAGGCCCGGAGGTTGATCATCACGGTCCTGGAGGGGTGCAGCGTCGAGGAAAAAACCGACTGGAGCCTGATCAAACAGCGGATCCGCTCGGTCCTTCGCAAGTTCCTGCAGAAGACCATGGAGCGACGCCCGATGATCTTGCCGGTGATCATCGAGATATGAGAGCCGAGAGCCGAGAGCCGTGAAACGTGAGGCGTGAAACGTGAAGTGTGAAGTGTGAGGCGTGAGGGGATCCCCTCCAGGGAGCACGTTCCACGGATCGTGCGTCATGGATCACGGAAGGCGCATTGCGTCTCTCGTGCAGAAAGCACTTGGAGATTGGCGGGCAGCGGGCTATAACCTCTGCGACTTCACCGCAGGGAAGGGGCGGGCGTGGCAGCGGACCTGGACCGACCCAGCGGCTGGTTGAAAGCGCTGGCGGCGTTTTCCCGGCACGATAAGACGCGCGAGGGGATCGGTGTGCTGGCCATGGCCGCCGCGATCCTGACGCTGGCCAGCCTCGCCACGTTCGATCCCCGCGATCCGTCCTTCTTCAGCTTCGGGAGCAGCCTTGACCAGCCGATCCATAACGCCGTCGGGCGGGTGGGGGCGGAGCTGGCCGGGGACCTCTTGGGTCTCTTCGGGTTGTCGGCGCTCTTGGTCCCGCCGATCCTCTTTCTCTGGGGCTGGACGTGGGTCGGGGGCAGGCGGCTGGCTCATGTCTGGCGCCGCGCCATCGGCTTGATCCTGGTGGCACCCTCGTTGAGTCTGCTGGCCAGTGTCCTCCACCAGGCGGACATCTTGCCCGGGGGCCGCGTCGAGCGGCCGGGCGGGTTTCTGGGCGACGAGCTGTTTCGTCTCCTCCTCTTCTCACTCGGCAGATTCGGGATGGCGGTCCTGGCCTTGGTGGGCATGGCCCTCGCCGCCATCTGTCTCTCGGAGCGTCCCCTGACGTCGTTCCTGGCATGGCCCCTGGTGGGCGTGGCCGGACTCCGGACCTGGCGCGCCCGACGGGCGGCCTCCAAGCGGGCGCCGGCACCGACCCTGGAGACCTCGAGCGCGGCGCCCGTGGTCGAGACGGGCCCGGATGCGGCCGCCGCTTTCATGCCGGCGGCGCCGGCAGCGGCCCCGGAGGTGAAGGAAGCCCGGTCGCAGCAGGCCTTCCCCTTCCTGGCAGGCAGGCAGGGGTACACCAAGCCTTCGCTGAAGTTCCTGGACGCTCCCCCGGCCGAACGCGCCGGCCCCAGCCAGGAAGAGATGGCCCAGAACTCGGAAATCCTGGAGAGGAAGCTCCTGGAATTCGGCGTGGAGGGCCGGATCACGGCGGTGAACCCCGGGCCGGTCATCACCAGCTACGAGATCGAGCCGGGTCCGGGGATCAAGATCAACCGCATCGTGGCGCTGGCGGATGATCTGGCCCTGGGGCTGAAGGCGTTGAGCGTGCGCGTGGTCGCGCCCATCCCGGGCAAGGCAGCCGTGGGGGTGGAGATCCCGAACCGGAACCGGGCCACGGTCCACCTGCGGGAGGTGCTGGCCACGAAGGAGTTCGCCAACGAGGCCCTGCAGCTTCCCCTGGCGCTGGGCAAGGAGATCAGCGGCAACTCCGTGGTGGCCGACCTGGCGCAGATGCCCCACCTCCTGATCGCGGGGGAGACCGGATCGGGGAAGAGCGTCAGCATCAACTCCCTGATTCTCAGCCTGCTCTACAAAACAGAGCCTCGTGACGTCCGGCTCCTCCTGATCGATCCGAAACGGGTGGAGCTGTCGGCGTACAACGGGGTGCCGCACCTGGCCGACAAGGTGGTGTCGGAACCCAAAGAGGCCGCCAAGCGTCTCCAGCGGGTGGTCATGCACATGGAGGAGCGGTACCGGCTCCTGGCCCAGGTGGGGGCGCGCAACCTGCAGAGTTTCAACCGGCGGATGGAGCTGGAGCCGCCGCCCGAGGATGACCTCACCCAGGGATCGTTCCGGGGCCGCCTCCCGATGCTGGTGGTGGTGATCGACGAGTTGGCGGACCTGATCCTGACCGCGCAGAACGAGGTGGAGAACGCCATCATGCGGCTGGCCCAGATGGCGCGGGCCGTGGGCATCCACCTCATCGTGGCGACCCAGCGCCCCTCCGTGGATGTGATCACCGGCGTCATCAAGGCCAACTTCCCGGCACGCATCTCCTTCCGGGTCGCGTCCAAGGTGGATTCGCGGACCATCCTGGATATGAACGGTGCCGAGGCGTTGCTGGGGAAGGGCGACATGCTCTTCATCCCGCCCGGGAGTTCCAAGCCGAGCCGCATCCACGGCTGCAACGTCACCGAGGTGGAGATCCGCCGCGTGGTGGACTTCCTGGCCACCCAGCCGAAGCCAGGGGAGTTCGTGTGGTCCCTGCTGCCGCCGGAGCCGGAAGAGGTCCCGGAGGACGAGGAGGGGGACGAGCTGTACCGCCAGGCGGTGGAGATGGTGGTCCAGAGCCAGCAGGCCTCGATCTCCATGATCCAGCGGCGGCTGCGCGTGGGTTTCAACCGGGCGGCCCGCATGATCGAGCGCATGGAGCGGGAGGGGATCGTGAGCGCCATGGACGGGACCCGCCCCCGGGAGGTGCTGGTGTCCCGGGTGGACTCCTGACGTGGGACTTCGCAGCCACGGGATACACTGGCGGACGGCCGCCGCCGTCTGGGTCCTGGTGGGGGGGCTGCTGGGGCCGCCGATGGCAGGTGCGGCGCCGGCGGCGACGGATGTGGACGAGGTCGTGGAGCAGGTCCAGGCCACGTGTTCGCGCGTGCAGGATCTGACGGCGCGATTCCACCAGACGGCCACCAGCCGCGCCGCAGGCACGGTCCAGGAGGCCAGTGGCCTGTTCCTGATGAAGCGGCCGGGGAAGATGCGCTGGGAGTACCAGAAGCCGGAGGCGCGGCTGTTCGTGACCGACGGGAAGACGCTGTGGGCCTTCTCGCCGGCCGACAAGCAGGTGGTGGTCCAGGAGGTCGGCGAGGCCTTTGCCTCTCGGATGCCCCTGACATTTCTGGCCGGGGATTGCCAATTGCGCCGGGAGTTCACCATCACCGCCGTGAAGCACGCCGGGACCCGCGCCTCACCCACCACCAGGATCCTGGACCTCAAGCCGGCGCGGGATGCCGCCGGCATCGCCCGGCTGCTCCTGGAGGTCAACGTGCAGACCTACACGGTCGAGCGGACCACACTCTTCGACGCCGCCGGCAACACGACCGTGATCGCCCTCACGAACCTCAAGCTGAACTCGGGCCTCAGCGATCACCAGTTCCAGTTCACGCCCCCGGCTGGAGTCACGGTCGTCACCCCGCCCTCGCGGTGACGGGGGGACCCGGGGACGGGGGGATGCCGCGGCCGCAGCGGCTCGCGGGGCAAGGGTCAGGAGAGAGATGGCCAGCGAGTGCTCCTTCGACATCGCCTCCAAGGTGGAGTTGCAGGAGGTGGACAATGCCATCCACCAGACGATCCGGGAGATCGGTCAGCGCTTCGATTTCAAGGGGAGCCCGGCGACCGTCACCCGGGAGGAGCATGCCTTGGTCCTCTCCGCCGAGGACGAATTCAAGCTGAAGCAGATGCTGGACATTCTGGAGGGGAAGCTGGTGAAGCGGCAGGTGCCGCTCAAGGCTCTCAGCCGGGGAAAGGTGGAGTCCGCCAAAGGCGGACGGGTCCGGCAACGGATCGAGCTGCAGCAGGGCATCCCCATCGAGAAGGCGCGAGAGCTGGTGAAGTTGATCAAGGGGCAGAAGTTCAAGGTCCAGGCCCAGATCCAGGAGGACCAGGTCCGGGTCTTCGGCCGGGACCGGGACGAGCTGCAGGCCGTGATCCAGTTTCTCCGGCAGCAGGACCTGGGAATCCATATGCAGTGCATCAATTACCGGCCCTAGCCGATTGCGGAATTCGGAATGCGGAGTGCGGAATTGCCCGAGGCCCCTCAGGCATTCCGCATTCCGCAATCCCCATTCCGCATTCGAGGTGTGCGTGGCCAAGCGTGCCCTGGTCGTGGATAACGACCGACTCTGCGTCGAGATCGTGGGCGCCATTCTGAACCAGGCGGGCTACGAGGTGGCCAAGGCCTACGACGGCCTGGAGGCCCTGGAGGCCCTGGACCGCGACCTGCCGGACCTGGTCATCCTGGACATCGTGATGCCGAAGATCGATGGGGACCGGGTCTTTCATTACATGCGGGGCAATCCCCGGACACGACAGGTCCCGGTCATCGTTCTCTCCGGGACGCTGGTGGAGGATCGGGAGCGGATGCTGGCCCTGGGGGCCGATGCCTATGTGGCCAAGGGGCGTCGCGAGGACCTGGAGCGGAACATCCTGGTCGCCCTGGGGCGCCTGACGGGGGAGTTAGCCGGCCCGGGCGAGCCGATCCTGGGCCTGGAGCGAGCGGTCACGCGGGAGCAGGTGAAGGAGCTGTTGGCCCTCAAGCGGCACAAGGAGGGGATCCTCGAGGCGATCGGCGAGGGCGTGGTGGAGGCGGATGGTCGCCAGCGGGTGGTGGACGTGAACCCCGCCGCGCTGGCGATCCTGGGACGCAGCGAGCCGGATCTGGTCGGCACCCCCTTGGCGGATGTCCTGACGGCGGATCATCGGGCCACCCTGCAGGATGCCATCGCGCGCCTGCGGGCCAGTCCCGGGAGGACGGCGGATGCCGTCAGCCTCCGCTACCGGGATCGCGTCCTGTGCATCGCCTTCGCCTGGATCGTGCCCGACGACCCCGCCAGTGGCTGCTTCATGATCTTGCAGGACATCACGGACCTAGCCCGGAAGATCGAGGAACTCTCCACCCTCAACGTTCGCCTCCAGGAGATGGAGCGGATGCGGTCGGAATTCCTGGCCATGGTCACCCATGACCTGCATACGCCCCTCACGGCGATCAAGGGCTCCCTGGAAGTGCTCCTGCAGCAGGGCGTTGGCATCGAGCTGGGCCGGGAGCTCCTGGGGATCGCCCAGAAGAACGCGGACCGGCTCTTCCGCATGCTGAGCGATATCCTCGACCTGGCGCACATCGAGGCCGGCCGGTTCGAGATCCATCCGGAACCCTTCGACGTCGTGGCCGGGCTGCGGGGGACGCTGGACCGGATGCGGCGGCTGGCCGAGGACCGGGGGGTTGTGCTGTCCCTCTCTGCGCCCGAAGGGCTGCCGCCGGCGCTGGCCGACGGGGCCCGCATGGATCAGGTCTTCGCCAACCTCGTGAGCAACGCCCTCAAGTTCACCCCCCGGGGGGGCCGGATCGACGTGACGGTGGAGGTGGCGCCCGGCGAGGTGCTGGTCGAGGTCCAGGATTCCGGCATGGGCATCCCCCCGGAGCACCTGGACCGCATCTTCGACCGGTTCTACCGGGTTCCGCTGCCAGCCGGCGAGCGGGTGGAGGGGGCCGGGCTCGGCCTGAGCATCTGCAAGGCCATCGTGGAGGAGCACGGGGGCCGGATCTGGGTCAAGAGTGAGCCGGGTCGGGGAAGCACCTTCTCCTTCACCCTTCCCCAACGACCCAATGTGGGATGACTTCCGACCGGGCAACGCGGGAGTGGCACCCTCTCGGGTGCCATTTTTTGTTGGGGGGCTCCGGCGTGATTGTGTATGATGGCAGCCTCTCTGGAGCGGCGCCTGCGGGGAGCCTCCGGCCCCCCAGGGCGGGACCTCCTTGCGGGCGCAGGCGTTGGGGCGCAGCCTGCGGAGGTTGGGCGTGGCCAGGATGTCGTCCCCCGGGAGCGTGACGCAACGGTCCACCGTCCTCGTCGTGGAAGACGAGGAGGGGATCGCGCGGCTGCTCCAGGTTCTGCTGGAATCCCACGGATTCACCACGCTGGTGAGCCATTCGGGGGAGGGGGCCCTGGCGTGCCTCCGCACCCATCCCGTGGACTTGGTGCTGTTGGACGTGATGATGCCGGGGATGGACGGATTCGAGGTCTGCCGGCGCCTGAAGGCCAAGCAGGAGTGGCGGCACATCCCGGTGGTGATGCTGACCGCCAGGGACACGGTGCAGGACAGGGTCCGGGGGTTAGAGATCGGGGCCGACGACTACATCACCAAGCCCTTCAATACCGAGGAACTGGTCGCCCGGATCAAGGTGCTGCTCCGCATCCAGGGGATGAGCCGGGAGATCGTCCGCCGGAATCGGGAACTGCAGGCCCTGAACGCGGTGGCGCAGGCAGTCAGCCACTCGCTGAGCCCCGAGGACATCCTGACGGGGGCGCTGGCCCGGACCCTGGAGAGCCTGGGAATGGCCCTGGGGCTGGTGCACCTGGTGGAGTCGAAGAGCGATCACCTGGTCCTCCGGGCCTGGTACGGCCTCCCGGCAGAGCCCCAGGTGCCGCTGGGTCGCCTGCTGCCCGGAACCGCTTGGGCCTGGCGAGCCCTGGGCCAGGACGAGCCGCTGGTCCTGCAGGATGCGGCGCAGGCGGACGGGATGGGCCTGCCTCCCGCCGACCCACCGCAGCCGATGGCGGCCACGCCGCTCCGGTTCCATGAACGGACACTCGGGGTTCTCACTGTCGTGGGTCGCCCCGGCCAGCAGATCTCTCCGGAAGAGACGGCGCTCTTGGATGCCATCGGAGGCCAGATTGCCATGGCGTTGGAAAACGCCCACCTGTACGCCGACAGTCGCCGCAAGGCCCGGGAGTTCGAAGCGCTGTACCAGTTGAGCCAGACGATGGCCTCGACCTTCAATCTCCAGGATATCCTGACCCGCATCAGCCAGACGGTGTCGGGTCTGCTCCACGCGCAGGCGATGTCGCTCATGCTCCTCAGCCCGGACGGACGTGTCCTGTCCACGGCGGCGGGGTACAACCTGTTCGATGAGGCATTGCAGGCGGCTGAGGCCATCCGGGCGCGGCAGGGATGCAGTCCCAGCCTGGTCGCCGTGCGGGATAAGCGCCCGGTCGCCATCCCCGATCTGTCCGCCGACGAGGTGTACGCCCCCTGGCTGCAGGCGGCACTGAATCAGGGATACGTCTCCTTCCTGGCCATCCCCCTGATCGCGCAAGATCGCGCCCTGGGGTGCATGAATCTGTACCTGACCCAACGCCACGAGTTCGACGCCGATGAGATTCAGCTCCTCTCGACCTTTGCCAGCCAGGCGGCCATCTCGATCGAGAATGCTCGCCTCTTCGAGGAGACGCGACAGCTCGCCATCACCGATGAGCTCACGGGGCTGGCGAACCATCGCCAGTTCTACCACCAGCTCGCCCGGGAAGTGCGGCGGGCCCAGCGGTACAAGCGGCCCCTGACGCTCCTCATGCTCGACCTGGACCACTTCAAGGAATATAACGACCGATTCGGGCACCTGGCCGGGGACCAGGCCCTGCGGGAGACGGCCGAGGTCTTGCGCCGGAACGCCCGGGATGTGGACATCCTGGCCCGGTACGGGGGGGAGGAGTTTGCCATCATCCTGCCCGAAACGGATCTGGAGCGGGCCACCATCCAGGCCGAGCGGATCCGGGCTGCCATCGCCGTCCACGCCTACCGGGGCAAGCACTCCAACCCGCAAGGGGACCTGACGGTGAGCATCGGCGTGGCCACCCTGACCCCCGCAATCCGCAGGATCGAGGAGCTGGTGCACGACGCCGATCAGGCCCTGTACCGGGCCAAGTCCCAGGGCCGCAATCGGCTGGAGCTGGCGCCGGCCAGGGATCCGGCGGCCGATCGGACATAGCCCTAAACCGAAGAAAACATCGAACCGCCATGACGCCAAGGTCGCCAACAATCCCAGGTTTCGATCCCTCAATCTGGAGATGTGACAGTCCCCTGTTGGGACCTTAGGGTGTTCTGTTCGTGCTTCCCCGGTGAGCAATATCTTCTTGGTGTTCTTGGCGCCTTGGCGGTTTGTAAGTTTCGGATTGGGGCTGGTGTACTGTATCAGAGACGGCTTTACAGGGAATCCGTTCGGGCTGAGCTTGTCGAAGCCCGAATCGCCGACCCTTCGACGGGCTCAGGGTGAACGGAATTGTAAAGGAACCTCGGAGACACCACGCTAGGTGCGGCGAACGGAGATGTTTTCGTCCTTGCGACGGGGATAAGCGGGAGGGTGCCGCCCGGACCCCGCGGGGTGCCCTGGGGGGTTTGGAGATGGAGCAGCGCGCATGACGACCCACGATCAGGAGAAGACTGAGCGCACGGCGCCCGAGGGCGAGGGAGCGGTCCGGGTAGGCCTGGTGAACCTGGGGTGTCCGAAGAACCAGGTGGACGCCGAGGTGATGCTGGGACAGCTGGCGGCGGCCGGGTACCGGATTACGGATGCGCCCGAGCAGGCTGATCTGATCGTGGTGAACACCTGCAGCTTCATCCGGGAGGCCAAGGAGGAATCCATCCGGACCGTCCTGGAGGCGGCGGCGCTCAAGCGAACGGGCCGTTGCCGGGCGGTGATGGTGAGCGGGTGCCTGGCCCAGCGCTACGGCCGGGAGCTTCCGGCCCTGCTGCCCGAGGTGGATGCCTTCGTCGGGACCGGGGAGTTTCCCCGGATCGCCGACATCGCAGCCGCGATCCTCCGCCGGTCCGCCCGGCGTCGGGTCTGGGTGACGGGTCATACCGCGCTGGTTACGGCGGATCTCCCGCGCCGCCTCCTGACGCCGGGACACATCGCGTACCTGAAGATC
>JACQVO010000075.1 GCA_016209725.1 Candidatus Methylomirabilota bacterium
GAGCCTGCGGGCGACCCTGGCGGAGGAGCGATGGGCCAACCTCGCCGCGTGTGGCGTTCTGACGTGTCTCTCGATTCTGGCGTTCGCGAATTCCTTCGCCAACGGCTTCGCAGTTGACGACGAAGTCCTCATCGAGAAGAACCGCCTGATCAAGACCTTGGCGTACCTGCCAACCCTGTTCACCACGGACTACTGGGGAAGCTTCTTCGGGCCGGGGATCGGGCAGAACCTGTATCGGCCGCTGGTGATGGTGACGTTTGCGCTGAACTACGCCGTGGGGGGACTCCATCCATTCGGCTACCATCTGGTGAACCTCGTGCTCCACCTGGCCGTCACCTATGTGCTCTACACCCTGGCCCGCCGGCTCGGTCTCTCCTGGGAGGCTGGGCTCGCCGCCGCCGCCTTGTTTGCCGTCCATCCGCTCCATACCGAGGCGGTCACCTCCATCGTCGGGCGGACGGAACTCCTGATGGCCATCGGGGTTTTGCTGGCCGTGCGCTGGTATCTCGGCGGGGGAGCACCGGGCCGTCTTGGGCTCCGGGCCGCCCTGGCCTCGTGGGCGGCGTTCACGGTGGGGCTTCTCTCCAAGGAGCAGGCGGTCATGGTGCCGGCCCTCCTGGTGCTCTCCGACCTCTCCGTGGTCAGCGCGGAAAAAGGGCCCCGGGGCTGGAAGGAGATCCTCAGGGGGGCATGGGGTCGTTACGGGGGCTATCTGGTTCTTCTCGGGGGCTACCTGGCCCTCCGGTCCGCGGTCCTGTACAGCGCCGTGTTTGATCCGTCCGGGCAGATGGATGTCCTGGACAGTCCGCTGTCCAATGTGAGCCGGGAGGCTCGGGTTCTCACGGCTCTGAAGGTGGCGGGCAAGTATCTCTGGCTCTGCGTGTGGCCGGTCGAGCTGGCCATGGACTATTCCTTCGACGCAATTCCGATCGCCCGGTCTGTCTTGGACCCGTGGGTCCTCCTGGCAGGGCTGGCCTGGGGGGGACTGCTGGGCCTCGCGGCGTGGGCGTACGTCCGGGGCAACCGTCCCGTCTTCTTCGGCATCGGGGTCGCGCTCCTCACGTTTCTTCCCGCCTCGAACCTGTTGATCCCCATCGGAACGATCATGGGGGAGCGGCTCTTTTACCTTCCGTCGGCGGGGCTCTGCCTGCTTGTGGGGGCGGCATGGGATCGCATAGGGGCCTGGGGAAGGCAAGCCGGTCGCCTCCAGCTCACAACGCGACTGTGCCTTGTAGGCGTTGCTCTGGCGCTCCTGCTTCTCACCGTCCGGACGATCCAGCGGAACCGGGACTGGCGGGATAGTGAAACCCTCTACCAGAGCGCGGTCCAAGTGGTGCCTCGGAATGTCAAGATTCTCACCACCCATAGCTCCTTCCTCGTGAATGCAGGCCGGATCGACGAGGCGATCGCCCGGTTGAGCGACGCCACGAGGATTGATCCGAACTATCCCCGCGCCTACCTCTACCTCGGCATGGCCTATGCGAGAACGCAGCGGTGGGAATTGGCTGAGGCGGCGTATCAGCGAGCGCTGGCGATTCGGGAGAAGACCCTGGGACCCGGGCACCCGTTCGTGGCGGAGATCCTGAACAGCCTCGCCGTGCTGGACTACCAACGGGGCAAGTACGATCAGGCCGAGCCGCTCCACCGGCGAGCGCTGGCGATCCGGGAGAAGGCCCTCGGCCGCGAGCACCCGCTGGTGGCGGAGAGTCTCAACAACCTGGCGGTGCTCTACCAGGTCCAGGGCAAGTACACCCTGGCCGAGCCGCTCCACCGGCGAGCGCTGGCGATCCGGGAGAGGATGTTGGGGCCGAACCACCCCCACGTGGCACAATCGCTCGAGGCGTACGCCGACTTGCTTCGGAAGACCGATCGGGTGGCTGAAGCCGAGGCGATGGAGGCCCGGGCGAAGGCGGTTCTGGCCAATCGGCGAGGAAATCCCGCCAGATGATGGCGCAGTGGCGCTGGGGTGACGTCTCGCTCCCCGCGAAGCCAAGCAGACCATCGCCCCATTCGATGGTCTCGAGGATGTCAGAAACTCGTTGACAGGCGTGGGGGGTGTGGGATAGTCAGACCCAAGCGTGCCGGCAGGGGACACCCCTATGGACCCCCGTTGCTCCGAGGCTTGCAGAGAGGTCTTCCTCCCTGAGGATCACCGCATCGCGGAGCTGTCGGTCTCCACGGCGGCCCTGTTTCCGGATCAAACCTTCCGGGGCCGGTGTCTGGTGACCCTGCGGGAGCATTACACCGAACTGTTCCAGCTTACGCCGGCGATGCGGATCGCCTTCTCGGAAGACGTGACCCGGATCGCCGCAGCGGTGTCCCGGGCCTTCAGCCCGATCAAGATAAACTACGCGCTGCTCGGCAATCTGGTTCCCCATATGCACTGGCACGTCATCCCCCGGTACCGTGAGGACGGTGTGTATCCGAAGCCGATCTGGGTCAGCGAGCCTTCGGGGACTCTCCTCCCCCCTGGAGAGCGGGGGACCCTGATCGCCGCCGTCCGCCGACACCTGCGCTGAGCCACGAGTTCCTCCGTCGCATCCCCGGGACCGCCGGTGTACACGAAACCGTTCGTGCTGGCAGGGATCGCCAACTTCCTGTTCTTCGCCCACCTCAACGTCTACTTCCTGCTGCCGCTGTACATCCAGGCCCTGGGGGGCCGTGAGGGCCAGATCGGCTCCATCATGGCGATGTCCAGTCTGGCCGCCGTCGGCTGTCAGGCAGGCATCGGCGCCCTCCTGGATCGGTGGGGGCGAAAGCCGTTCATGCTCCTCGCGGCCGGGATCGTGACGGCGGTCTCCGTGGCCTTTGCCGCCTCCACCACCCTCGGATGGCAGTTCTACCTGCTGCGATTCCTGCAAGGCGCTGCCTTCGCCATCTTCCTCACCAGCAACCTGACCCTCATCGCGGACCTGGCGCCACCCAGCCGCCGAGCAGAGGCGGTCGGTATCTTCGGGGTCTCGGGCCTCGTGACGATCGCCCTGGCGCCGGCCATCGGCGAAATGGTGCTGCGGGCATGGGGATTCCGTGTCCTGTTCACGGGATCCATCGTGCTTGCCGTGGCGACGTTGGGGGTGTGTCTGGCAACGGCCGTCCCCGCTCCCGAATCGCGGGAGGCGTTCCTGGGGTTCGGCTCCGGGTTCTGGCGGACCTTCGCCCCGGTCCTCACGGCGGCCTTCCAGTTCGGACTGGCCAACTCCATCGTCTTCGTATTCCTGCCCCCCTATGCCCGCCAGGTGGGCCTTCCCCGGATCGGCCCCTTCTATCTCCTCTACACCGCCACCGCCATCGCCGTGCGCTTCCTGGGCGGCCGGCTGGCCGACCGCTTTGGACGGCAGCAGGTGATTCTTCCGTCGCTCGTCGGTCTCGCAGCCGGGGTCCTACTGTTCAGCCTGATGCATTCCACCTGGCTCCTTCTCCTGATCGCCCTGGTCAACGGGACGTCCCACGGGTTCGTGTACCCGGCGACGAGCGCGCTGGCCTTCGATCGGGCGCCCAGCGGGGGGCGGGGAAGGGCACTGGCCGCTTACAACATGGCCGCGCTTACGGGTGGTGCCATCGGCGCCATCGGCTTCGGCTGGCTTGCCCAGCTCGTGGGCTTCCGCCCGGGATTCGTGGTGGCCGGCCTCTTCCTGGCGGTGGGGGTCCTGCTCTTCTGGCGGAAGGCGTAGGGGCTGCGACGGAGCCGGGGGGACGCGGAGGACGCATCTGCCTCCCGCCATCTGTTGCATCCAGAGGCGGGCGCGTTTTCCCTCCCGAGGCGGGCACGCGGGAGGCCGGAGGCAGGCTCAGGTGGTTGCGAAGCATCGGGACCCGAATCGTGCGCTTGCGGCCTGCGGGGTCTTCTGTTAGCCTCTCGCCGATCGCACCCAGAGGGTGGACCAAGCTGCTGCCCATGAACCACACGCAGAGTCAGTTACCAGCGGAGGCGTTGGGCCATATCGACGCGCTGTACAATCTGGCGCGCTGGCTCGTCCGTGATCCAGTCGAGGCAGAAGATCTCGTCCAGGAAACCTACCTGCGTGCGATCCGCGGGGCCCATCAGTTCCAGCCTGGAACCAATCTCCGTGCCTGGTTGTTCCAGATACTGAGGAACACCTTCTTCAGCCTGCACAAGCGGAAAGGCCGGGAGCCAGAAGCAATGGATCCGGATGTGCTGGATGGGATGTCCCCCGGGATCGGAGGCGCTGCGGGGGGTGGTCGTCTGGCGGGACCACCGGATGGGACGGCGGGCTTGGACCTGACCGCGGCCTTGCAGCGGCTGCCCGAAGAGTATCGCTCTGTCGTCCTGCTGGCGGACCTCGAGGACTTCAGCATGGGGGAGATCGCCAACATCATGGCCTGTCCTGTCGGGACGGTGAAGTCCCGGCTCTTTCGCGCGCGAGCGATCCTCAGGGAGTTGCTCCGCGACTATCTCCCGTAGCCGAGCGACGGAATCCCATGGAGTGTTCTGAGGCGCGGGAACAGCTGACCGATCTGAACCGGGGACGCCTGGGGGCCGAGACCGCCGAGGCCGTGCGCACCCACCTGCAGCGGTGCGCCGCTTGCCGGTCGGCCCTCCAGACCGAGGCTGAGATCCGCGCCCTCATCCAGGCCAGGGCGCCGCGCTACGCGGCTCCGCCGGCGCTCCGCCGGCGGATCGAGGCCGCACTGGCAGGGTCCTCCCCCCCGGGGGAATCCGTCACCCATGACGCTGCCGCGCGTACCCGCGGGATTGGCGGACGATCACGATGGCGCGACTGGCTGCGCGGGCACCCGTGGACCCTTGGCAGTCTGGCGGGAGCGACGGCCGTCCTCCTCCTGGTGTGGGCGGGAAGCCTCTGGATGACCCGGGATCCCGTCGCTCGGCTGGCGACACGGGCGGTGGCCGAACACGCGGAGTATGCCAAGGGCCTGATGCAGCGGCCGGCCCCCGACCCCCTGACGGTGGTCACTGAACTCCGATCCCAGGCGGGGTTTCCCTTCGAACCGGTCTTCCGCGGGGATTCCCAGGTGCAGTTGGTCGCGGGTATGGTGAGCGATCTGCTGGGGAAGCGGGCTGCCACGCTTGTCTATCGGGACGGCCAGGGCCGGTACACGACGCTGTTCCTCATGCCGGAGGCCGGCACCATGATCCCGGCCGAGGAGCGGATGCCGATCGAGACCTTCAAACCGCACCACCGGGTGACGTCGGGCCGCCACCTGTTGCTGTGGAAACAGCGGGACCTCGCCTGTCTCTTGGTCTCGGACCTCGACGAGGCCGGGATGGCCGCGATGTTTCTCAAGGTTCGCAAGGCAGCCTGAGGCGGAACCGGGGAAGACCGGGCAGGCAGAGAATCGAGTTGGGAGAGCGCAGCCAACCATTGACACGCCGTTGGGCGAATTCGACGACGACCCAAACGAGCGTCGAGCCCTCCTCAGTCTCCACGCAGCGTTCCAACTCGCGGGAATCTCTTGAGTAACTCCGCATCGTGTGGGGCGTCCTCCAGACTGCCGGTCAAGTCCCCGCCCGCGGCGTGGAGCGCCTGATGTCTGCCATTCTGCCACAGGAAACTCCGGGACACGTCATACACCCTTCCCTGGTAGGCAATGAACGCCGGCGCGCCATTCCGGCCGTGGTATCGGCCGAGTTCCTTCTTCGTGAACCGTCGCCTCGGCATGGACCGTTGGGCGTGAGGCCTGTCTCAGGGGGGCCGGGGAGGCCCGAGTTTTTCTCGGGCCTCCCTGTGGCCCTTGGCAGGCCTACCGCAGGAACTTTCCCACCCAGGGGGAGGTCTCGCCCCGGCGCAGGTAGTGGCCCGAGGGGCCCTCGCCCAGAAACTCCGAGAACCAGGCCTCGTGCTCCACTTCCTCGTTCAGGATCGCCAGAGACAGATCGTAGGTCCGGTGATCCTTGCCCGCGGTGAGATTGCAGATGTGGGTATAGCCCCGCACGGCGCAGCGCTCGGCTTCCACCAGCAC
>JACQVO010000079.1 GCA_016209725.1 Candidatus Methylomirabilota bacterium
GCGGGGACCCGGGGTCGCGTCAACAGGGACCGCCGCCCGCGCATCCCCTCGGTTCAAATTTCTTGGCATATTTGGAAGAACAGGAAAGACGCGCACTGGCCATTTGAGTGTGGCCACCGGGCATGATATGGTCAGCTTCCTTCTCTCGAGGTGGGCCCGATGGTCTCAACGGTCTTTCACTTCCTCGATGCCTGTCGGATGTTTGGAATCGCGCAGGCGCTCCACCTGGCCTCGCGCTGGGCCATCCGGCGGGAGTTCTTGGTGGTCCAGCGGGATCTCCGGGACCCCCTCCCTGTCCTGCCCGCCGGGGACGCCTTCCGCTGGACGCATCTCACCGAGACCGACATTCCCCGGGTCCAGGCGCTCAACCCTTCCCTGTATGAGGCGGAGATTCGGCGCCGCGTCGGGGAGGGGCAGGACTGTCTGCTGTGCTGGCTCGGGGACACCTTGGTCCACTATACGTGGCGGGCGATGCGGCCGGCCTACCTGCCCTACCTGGGGAAGACCATTTGGCCGCTCGCGGGCGACGTGTTCGTGGTGGCGTCGTTCACCCATCCAGCCTTCCGCCGGCGAGGCATCCACACCTGGTCCATCAATCGGACGGCCCGCGAGGCCCGGGAGTCAGGGCTCTCTCGCCGCCTGTCGATGGTACCGTGGTGGAACACGCCATCCATTCGCGCGCTCCGCAAGAACGGCTGTACCGTGGCGGGACGGATCGGATACTGGAATGCTGGCGTGCGCCGCTACTACTTCGCGGCGGGCGAGGTGCACCTGAATCATGCAGGCGTGCTCGTTCGGCCGCTGCCGGGCCAGGGCATCGCCGACCCGGGTCGCCAGAGTGTCTCGCCCTCGCGCGCGAAGGTGGTGGATAGGTAGGTCGGAGGGGTCACTGCTCCCGTGGCGAGATCAATCCGGTGACCGGCGTGGACGGCCAGTGTCTCGATCTTCATCTGCAAGTGTCTCCCGTGCGCCTATGAATCAGTTCCAGCGGTCTGTCGAGGGTCTCCGACTGCAGCACGCGCCCCTGCCTCCAGCCATCCGTGCCAGGCTCAGGGCGCTCCTGAGGCGCCCCGGCTATCTCCACCCGACGGCATCCACGGCGTAGTCGTAGCTCTCCGTGCGGTCCGCCTCGGGAATGGGAATGGCCTGAAACGCCCGTTCCTCTCCCGACCCCAAGTCCCCCAGCGGGATGCACTGCTGGGCGCTCAGGCCGCCGCGCCGGCTGAGATAGTAGTTCACCCACACCCCCACACCGAGGGCCGTTTCGCCGGAGGTGTTTTTGACTCGCCCGGCGATCACGTGCTTGCCGACCCGGAGGTCGAGCATCTGGAGGCGGGACGTCCGGGGATCCCGGAGCCGTCCTCCCTGGCAGGGCTCCTGGGCCACTGCCGGTCCGGTAACCAGGAGTGTGAGGGCCGCAATGAGCACGACCCAGACGACCGCCCTCTTTCTCGCAGCTACCGCTTGTTGACTGCCAACTCCCATGCCGTTCCTCCGTGATGAGGCAGCTCCAGCGAGCCCGCCGGGTGCTGATCCTGCGCCCCGGCCAGTCCGAACTTCCGTCTCCCGAGTCGTCCGCTCCCTCTCAACACTCCAGGGCGACCCGGATCGGCCGGCCGGAGCGGGCGAAATCCATGGCCTTGTTGATCTCCTCCAGCGGGAAGGTGTGCGAGATGATCTTGTCGAAGGGGTACGTGTCCCTCAGCCGGACCAGGAAATCCAGGGCCCGAGGGATGACCCACTGCTCGTAGACCGAGATCCCCGTGATGGCCTTGCTGAAGCGGACGGCATTGCCCGGGTCGATGGGGCCTTCCATGTCCAGGTTGATGTTCCCGATGAGGGCGTAGCGGCCCCCCACCCGGGCCACCCGCAGGCTCTCGTCCAGGACGTCCGGAGTCCCGCAGACCTCCACCACGAGATCGGCGCCCACCCCCCGAGTGAGGTCCCCGATCACCTCCAGTCGCTCTTCCCGGGACGTCTTGTCCACGTTGATCGTCACCTCGGCCCCAAAGGCTTTCGCCATCTCCAGGCGGTGATCCCGTTTGTCCAGGCTGATCACGCGACCGGCGCCCATCTCTTTCGCCACGGCGATCCCGTACAGCCCCAGGCCGCCGGCGCCGTAAATCACCACCGTGTCCCCGACCATGACCCCGACCTTGTGGAGGCTATAGATCATCTGCGACAGGGCGCAGTTGACCGGGGAGACCATGGAGTTCGCCAGATCGGCCGGCACCTTGAACGTCCAGTGGCCCGGATGCACGTAATAGTACTCGGCGAAGGCGCCGTTGAAGTGGGGCGGCGTATCCGCGGGCACCCCGAGCCACCGGCGATACCGGTTGGGGCAGCCGGGCACGCCGGTAGAGCAGGCCCAGCACCGGCCGCATGGGCTGTAATACGAGTAGACCAGGCGATCCCCTTCCTGGAGGGCTTGTCCGAGGGAGTCGGTCTTGACTTCGCTCCCGAGCTTCAGGATCGTCCCCATCATCTCATGGCCCAGGATCTGGGGGATGCCCCCCTTGAGCCGCGGCCCGCGCCCTTCCACAAAGTGGATGTCGGAACCGCAGATATTGGCCAGGTTGAGCTTGAGCAGGATGCCGTCGGACTTTACCTCCGGCACCGGGTACTCACGAATCTCCAGGGGTTCATGCGCCCGCCACCAGATAGCGGCCTTCCCTTTCATGGATTCCCTCCCTGGCAACCGGCCAATGCACCGTCACCCGCCTTTGAATTGATCGGTTGTCGGTTGTTGGTTTTCAATTTGAAATTCCTGCGTCCCCCACCGCTCTCCCTATCCCCGTTCCTCTCCCTGTCGTTCTTCTCGGCTCTCGGCTCTCGGCTCTCGGCTCACGGCTCAGCCATGAGGATCTCCACCCGGCACTTCAGCCCCTTCCGGAAGGCCTCGGCGTCTGCCGCTGACCCGACGATGGCCCCGTAGTGCATCGGGATGGCCATCTTGGGCTGAATGGCCTCGCAGGCCTGGATGGCCTCCTGGGCGGTCATGACATAGGTTCCGCTGACCGGCAGGAGCGCCACGTCCACTCCCTTGGCCTTGGCCATCTCCGGGACCTCGTCGGTGTCGCCGGCATGATAGATCCGCACCCCGCCGATTCCCAGAATGTATCCGACCTTCCCATCTGCCTTGGGGTGAAAGGGTTTCCCGGCAGAGCGGAACTTGTTGGTGTTGTACGCCGGCAGGACTTCCACGGCTACTCCCTCAACGTCCAGCCGATCCCCGGGCGAGACGATCCGGACAGCCTTGGGCGTGAGCCCCTTCGCCGCCTTCTCGCACGCGGCGATCGTCACCACCGTCGTCCGAGGCGTCACGACCTTCTTCAGATCGTCAAGGCTGAGGTGATCGAAATGCTCATGGGTCACGAAGACGAGGTCGGCCGGCTCCGCCTTGGGGCCGAGCTGGTATGGATCCACATAGATCACCGTGCCCTTCTTCAGCTTGAACCCGTCATGCCCAAGCCATGTGATTTGGATCCCCGCGTACTCCAGCATGGCTCACCTCCTTAGCTCCCCGCCTTCCCGGTATTCCCCGCCTCGAACACCCCAGTGTAAATCGCGCGCACCCGAGCAGTATGCGCCGCATAATCCTCCAGGAACTGGTCGCGGGCCGTGCTGTCCGGCTTCGGCGGGTAGCCCATCCGCTTGGCCAGCTTCTCCAGTCGAGCCGGCGTCGCGGGCAGGGTGTTCACGCTGAGGTCCGCCACGATGCGTAGCCGGTTCTCCACGCGGCGGAGAAAGCGGTACGACTCCTCCAGGACCGCCGCCTCCGTGGCGGGGAGAAACCCTGCGGCGGCCAACGCGCGCAGGGCCTCCAGCGTGCTCGGCGTCCGCAGCTCCGCATGCGCCCGCCCATGGCGGAGCTGGAGGTACTGCGCCAGGAACTCGATGTCCACGATCCCGCCGCTGCCGAGTTTGACGTGGGCCCCCTTGCCTCCGGTTCCGGCGCGTTCGACCTCCATCCGCTGTCGCATGGCCTGGATCCGCTCGGCCAGGTCCGCCTGGTCCTGCGACTCGTAAACGAACCGGTGCGTCTGCGCGCGGAAGGCCGCGCTCACCTCGGGATCGCCCGCCACGGGTCTCGCCTTGATGTAGGCCTGCCGCTCCCACGGCTCGGCCAGCCGGGTGAAGTGGGTCTCGAAGGCCGCCAGCGGCAGGGCCAGCTCTCCCTTCTGTCCGCCCGGACGCAGGCGCGCGTCCACCCGGTAGGCCGAGCCCTCCTGTGTGATGGAGGTGAGGATCTTGGCGACACGGTCGGCCAGCTTGCTGAAGTATTCGGTGTGGCTGACGCGCTCCGGCCCGGTGGTCGTGCCCTCCCCCCGGAATACGAACACCAGATCCAGGTCCGAGGCATACGCCAGCTCCCGACCGCCCAGTTTCCCCAGGCCCACGATGGCGAAGCCCGGCGGGTCCGGCCTGCCGAAGCGACCGGCGAGGTCCCCTTCCGCCATCAGAAGCGCGGCCTCCAGGCACGCCTCCGCCAGGTGGGTGAGGGCTCGGTGGGTCTCCGTCACGTCGGCCCGATCCAGGATGTCCTGCAGGCCGATGCGCAGTTCCTCCGCCTTCTTCACCCGGCGCAGGGCATCCAATCGGGCGCTCCCCGTCTCCGATCCCGCCAGCGCCCGCCGGAGGTCCGCCGCCACCCGCTCCCGACCGTGGCGCGCCGCCGGCTCGGGCGTGAGGAGGGCGTCCAAGAGCTCGGGGTGATGCAGCAGCGTGGCGGACAGGAACTCGCTGGTGCCGAAGAGCCGGATCAGGTGCGCCAGGAGGCCCTGCGCCCCGGCCAGGAGACTGATAAAGGTCGTCCGGGCCGCCACCGTGACCACGAAGCGTTCGAACGTCGTCAGGGCCAGATCGGGGTCCGGGACATCCCGCAGGGCCGCGACCAGCGTCGGGGCGAGGCGGGCCAAGGCCCGGCGGACCTCGGGCGGATAGTGGGCGAAGGGTTGCCCCTCGCGGATCGCCTGAAAGTTGCGGAGGGCCCGCTCCAGGTCTTCAAAGCCCACCGGGGCCAGGCGGTGCCGGATCTCCTCCACGGGCAGCTCGGCGCTGAAGAACAGCGTCAGCGGGTCGGCCGGCTCCCCGGCAGGTTCCCCCCCGCGCGGCAGCACCCGCTGGAGAAAGGCATCATACAGGCTACGCACCGCGCCGGTGTGACGCTCGTACTCGGTGAGCAGGCTGGCCATGGGGTCGGGATGTTCGGGGGGTTGATAGCCCATGCGCCGGGCCAGTGTCGCCAGCTCGCGCGGCGTCTCGGGCAGGGTGTGGGTCTGGCGGTCGTGAATGATCTGGAGACGGTGCTCCAGCTTGCGCAGGAAGATGTAGGCCCGGGCCAGCACCTCGTAGTCGGCGTCTGCCATCAGCCCCTGCCCCGCCAGCCGATGCAGGGCGCGCAGCGTGTTGGCCTCCCGCACCCACGGGTTCTTGCCCCCGTGGAGGAGCTGGAATCCCTGCACCAGGAACTCGATCTCGCGAATCCCGCCATAGCCCAGTTTCACGTTCCGCCGGGCGCGCCGGTCTTGGGCCACCGACAGGTTGATCCGCTCCTTCATGGCGCGGATCTCATCCAGGGCGCCGTAATCCAGGTGCTGCCGGTAGACGAAGGGCACGATGAGGCGCAGAAAGGCCTCGCCCAGCGCCAGATCGCCCGCCACCGGGCGCGCCTTGATGAGCGCCTGCCGCTCCCAGGTCTGCCCCCACGACTCGTAGTAGATCTCGCAGGTGCGGAGTGCGGCCGCGATGCTCCCCGTGCGGCCCTCGGGGCGCAGGCGCAGGTCCACGCGATACAGATGTCCTTCGGACGAGGCCTCGCCCACCCCTTTCGCCACCATCTCGCCCAGCTTCCGGAAGAACTCCTGGTTGCTGATGCGGCCCAGGCAAATCCCCCCGGCCCCGGGAATGCCGGCCGTCTCCCCCTCCCCCTCGTAGACGAAGACGAGGTCGATGTCGGAGCTGAAGTTCAGCTCCCGCCCGCCCAGCTTGCCCAGACCCAGGATGACGAAGGCGCACTGCCGCGTCCGTCCCGACTCGTCCTGAAGCTGCGGGAGGCCATGGCGCTGGCAGAGCTCCGCCCGGCAGGCCTGGCAGGCGGTCTCCAGGATCACGTCGGCCAGGTTGGAGAGTTCCTCCGTGATCCCCGCCAGGGTTTGTCGCCCCAAGAGGTCCTGCAGCCCGATGCGAAGGATCTCCTGGACCTTGAACCGCCGCAGGGCGCTCCACCTTCGCTCCAGGTTGGGCGCCGCGGAGGCCGCCCGCCCGATCTCTTCCTGAAGCTCCTCCTTGCCCTTCGGCCGCTGGATGATCCCCGGCTCCAGCAGCCACTCGAAGAGCTGCGGGTGGCGGACCAGGATGTCGCTGAGGAACTGGGAACTCCCGAAGATGGTGAGGAGGAGGTGCAGGATGCGCGGGCTGTCCCGCAACAGGCCCAGCAGGAAGCGGCGATCCAGCACCGCCTGATTGAACCGTTCCAGATTGTTCAGGGCAAGATCGGGGTCCGGCACCTTCCGCAGGCCGGTGAGGAGCGCCGGCAGCGCCGCTTCCAACTGGGAGCGGGCCGACGCGTCGGGGGCCAGCCCCTCGACGTTTTTCGCGGCCTGCTCCGGATGCAAACACCCGGCGGCGGCAAGTCTCTCGACAAGCTGGCTGCTGAGAGTATCCATAGTGAACCTTACGTCAATGCAAAACGGAGAACTGACAACCGACAATGCAAAATGGGGGACAAAGCAAGAGACACCAGGATCCCACTGCACCAAGATGGTCGGTTTGTCATTGTCAGTTTGCCATTTCCCATTGCCCCAAGGTGGGCCATGCATACCTACCACGGAACCTCGGACCCCCGCAAGCCCCCGCCCCGTCCGGATGCGCCCCCCGCTGCGCGGCAGGCTTCGAGCAAGCTTCATAATTGGGATACGGCGCCTTCCCCGTCTCTCCGCCTGGGGAGCGCAGAATCGCTGAGCCATTTGGGGCGCGACAGATTTGCTGGGCTGATGAACAGGGGGTGGAAAGCACTCGACGGGGCCAATCTGGTCAGGGTACCTATGTGCTTGATAGGGACTTGGTGCTTGCCTGATCGGCATCGTGGCGCGTCGAAAGACGGCCAAGTTCCTTTTCTATAAAGTATGGAGAATATCCTCCGGCAATGGTAACAGGCCAATCGATGAGACCGCGTCAACTGAGAGCAATGTGCTCGCCGATCCCGTGTCGATCAGCACCTTCCCCATTTCGATTTCCGCCCCTCGGTACCCGACTTGGACAGCGACAAACGGTAGGTTGCCTTCAAGCTCTAGCCGCATCGCCCCTCCGGATCCCTAGCCACTGCCTCTCCCGGATGTCAA
>JACQVO010000080.1 GCA_016209725.1 Candidatus Methylomirabilota bacterium
GGCCGGATGGGCTCGCAGGCCGCTGATGGGGAAGTTCTCCACCGCGCGGAGCGTCTGAATGCCGTAATAGGCGTCCGCCGGGACGGACTTCTCGCCCAGGGCGTCGTGTTCCATTCGCGTCCCCATCGTCCGGCTCCTCATCCCAGGCCGACTCTCCTGGGGGGCCTCAATAGACACAAAGGGGGAAGCCCGAGTCGGGCTTCCCCCTGGATGCAGTGCAAACCCGGAGTCGTATCGGCTACTGGATGGGCTCCACCCGGACCACTTCGCCCCACCACTTGCAAGGTCGAGACGGCAGGCACATGTCGTTCTGGGACAGCGTGACATCCTGCTTGGTGGTCGTCTGGGGCGTCCCACGATTGACGGAATAGCCCATGTGACTCCACGTCGCGAAGTGCGCCCCGTTCTTGCTGGTCTCTTCCATGGCCAACTGCGTCCTTGCGGAACAGGCAGTCAACGAGGCGAGCAGTCCTCCGGCAAACAGTGCGACCAAGATTGATTTCCGCATAGCGGCATCCTCCTTTCTCTGGTGATTCTAGCCCGGAGATTCCGACCCTGTCAAGGACCGCCTGTTCTCCCCTTCTCCCCGGTCGGACCCGACCAGCCGGTCGGTCAATCGCGAGAATCGGCGCTGGCTGGCGTCGTTCTTCACCGCCAGGGCCACGGCCTTCTTCGTCCCCACCACCACCAGGAGGCGCCTGGCGCGCGTGATGGCCGTGTAGAGTAGAGTGCGCTGGAGCATGGGATAGTGCGTGGTGTGAAGCGGAAACACCACGGCGGGGTACTCGCTCCCCTGGCTCTTGTGCACGGTGGCGGCGTAGGCCAGCGTCAGCTCGTCGAGTTCGCTGAAATCGTAGGTGACGGCCCGGCCGTCCATCCGGACAGTGACCTCCTGATCCTCCGGGGTGATCCGGGTTATCCGGCCAATGTCTCCGTTGGAGACCTCCTTGTCGTAGTTGTTCCGGATCTGCATCACCCGGTCGCCCACCCGAAAGACCCGCCCGGCCCGCATCACCTCCGCCCTCCCGGCCAGGGTGGGATTCAGGGCGGCCTGCAGGGCGGCATTCAGTTGGGCCGCCCCGATCACGCCCCGGTGCATGGGGGTGAGCACCTGGATATCCTCGACGGGCTCCAGCCCGTAGCGGGCGGGCAGGCGCCGGCAGGCCAAATCCACGATAAGCTGCTGGAGGCGCTGCGGGTCCTCCTCCGGCAGGAAGTGGAAGTCGCTCTCCTGTCCCCGAGGGGGGCGGGACACATCCGGAAACTCCCCCCGGTTGACCCGGTGGGCGTTCAGCACGATGCGGCTCCGCTCCGCCTGGCGGAAGATCTCCGTGAGGCGGACCGCCGGGATGCGGCCGGAATCCAGGATGTCCTTGAGGACGGTGCCGGGCCCCACGGATGGGAGTTGATCCGCGTCGCCGACGAGGAGCAGCGTGGCCGTGAGGGGCACCGCGCGGAGCAGGCTGTTCATGAGGGGGACATCGATCATGGACGCCTCGTCCACGATGACCAGGTCGGTCTCCAGGGGCCGGTGGGGGTTCCTCTGGAATACGGCCGCCTGGGGGCTCCATTCCAGCAGGCGGTGGATCGTCACGGCCTCGCGCCCCGCAGCCTCGGCCATCCGCCTGGCCGCCCGCCCCGTGGGCGAGGCCAGATGCATCCGGACGCCCTTCTTCTCCAGAATCTGGATGATGCAGCGGAGGATGGTGGTCTTGCCGGTGCCCGGCCCGCCGGTGATGACGAGGGCCTTACTCCCGAGCGCCATCCGGATGGCCTCGCGCTGCTGCGGGGCGAGGTGCAACCGGGTGACTCCCTCGACCCACTCCAGGGCCTTCTCCACGTCGATCCGCACGGGGATCCTCGGCGCCCGCAGGAGGTCGGCCAGGCGGCGCGCCACCTGTTCCTCCGCCACGTGGAGCGGCGTAAGGTAGATGCCCCGCGCGCCGCCCGGCAGCTCCTCCGCCACGATCTCGCCCTCCGTGGCGAGATCGGCAATGGCCTCCGGCAACAACTCCCGGGGGATCTCCAATGTCGTCTCGGCCTCGCGCAGGAGGTCGGCCTCCGGCACGTACACGTGGCCTTCGTCCGCCAGCGCGTGGAGCACGTGGACGATGCCGGCTTGGGCACGGAGCGGCGAGTCCTTCGGGATGCCCAGGTTCTGGGCGATGCGGTCGGCCGTCTTGAACCCGATCCCGTAGATGTCCCGGGCCAGGCGGTACGGGTTGGCCCGGACGGTGGCGATGGCCGCCTGGCCATAGGCCTTGAAGATCTTCACCGCGTAGGCCGAGGACACCCCGTGACCCTGGAGGAACAGCATGACCTCCCGGATCTCCTTTTGCTCCGCCCAGGCGGCGGTGATGCGCTGGAGGCGCAGAGGACCGATGCCGTCCACCGTGCGGAGGCGGGCCGGCTCCTCCTCGATGATCTGCAAGGTGCCCAGGCCGAAGGCGTCCACCAACCGCTTGGCGAAGACGGGCCCGATGCCCTTGATCAGACCGGACCCGAGGTATCGCTGGATGCCGGTGAGGTTGGCGGGCGTGACCCTCTCGTAGCGCTCGACTTGAAACTGGTCGCCGTACTTCTTGTGGGAGGTCCAGGTTCCCTGAAGCCGGAGGGTTTCGCCGGGGGTCAGCGCGGGCAGGTTTCCCACGATGGTGGCGAGGTCAAGCCGCCCGGGGACATCCAGGCGGGCCACCACGTACTGCGTCTCTTCATTGACATAGGTGATCCGCTCCACGGTTCCCTGCAGGGTCGTGTAGGCCCGATCCATCGTCGTTGCTCAGCCGCCGGGCGCCAACGTGGCCCGGAACTCATTCCTCCCGTCGCGAACAGCCAGCCGAAGGAGAAGGCGGGCCGGCCGGGTCTGATGGGGCCCCCCGGTTCACTCGGCGGGCGTGCGGGCGGCCTGGCGAAGCCCCAGGTAACCCAGGAGGCCCTTCCGTCCGTCGTCTCCCTCGCGTCCGCCGGCGCGCCACCGGCCGCGGGTATGTTTCTGAAGATAGTACTCGGGGTTGTTCAGGAAACCCTCGAAGTCCACCCCGGCCTCCCGGATGTCCCATCGGATGTAGAGGTCACCGTAATATTCCAGCTCTTCATCGGACAGGCGCGGAGACGACCAACCGCCGTTCCCGTGGGCCATATCCCTCCTATGTCTCTTCCGCACGAGGCGGGGGGTGCCAACCGACCAGAATATAGCATCGTGACCGGGGACTCACAACCGCAATCCCCCAAGGTTCAACTCGGAGGCGTGTCTCAAGATTCCCGAACGCTCGCCGATCCCGCCGATATTGCCCCTGCAGGGCTGCCGGGATATACTCGGCTGCCTATGGTCCGGCGCGGGCGGACCCAAACAGGTCAAATCTCCAAGAATATCGAATGAGGACCGAATCCTCCTTCTCCAGGAATACATGAATCCCATCCGGAAGGGACTGAAGTAGAGCAGGAGCGTCGCGTGCCCCAACTGGTTGTCGCTGACTCCGCCGGGCGGATCCTCGACCATCCCTCTCTCGGGATGGCGGGCCGTTCGGGGCCGCACGTCGTGGAGGTCCCCGCCGACGATCTCCTGCGCCTCCCCGAAGGGACCAAGCTCTTCACCATGCCGGGCAGCC
>JACQVO010000072.1 GCA_016209725.1 Candidatus Methylomirabilota bacterium
AAGAGGGACTGCATGGCGGGCGAGGCGGCCCAGTCAATCAGCTTCTTGCCCAGCTCGGGGTTCTTGGCCCCCTTGAGGAGGGCGATGGCCTCGGCCGAGGTGCCGATGCCCTCCTTGGGGAAGCTGATGGCCACATCGTATCCCTTGGCCTTGGTGTCCAGAGCATCCACGATGAAGAAGATGCCCGCGCCGGCCTGGCCCAGGCCCACCGGCAGTGTCCCGCCGCCGCCGCTCTTGGTGTAAAGCTGCACGTTCGGGCGCAGCTTCTTCATGAAGTCGAAGGCCTTCTCCTCGTCCCGGCCATACATCTCCAGGATGGAGAAGATGCGGGTCACGGCGGTGCCCGAGGTGCGGGCGTCGGCCATCTGGATCATGTTCTTGTAGGCCGGAGCCAACAGGTCGGACCACGAGGCCGGCGGCTTGAGGTTATTCTCCTTCAGGAACTTGGTGTTGCTCATGAACACCAGGGGGTCGTCGGCGATGGCGACCCACTGGCCCTCCACGTGCCTGAAGCGGGCCGCCAGTGCCCCGAAGGACGGGGGCTTGTAGGGCTCGAAAATGCCTTCTTTGATGCCGGCCGCGTGGGTCTCCACCGGGCCGCCGAAGAGGACGTCCACCCGCGGGTTGTTCTTCTCGGCGATCACGCGGGCCAGCGCCTCGCCGGAGGAGAAGCGCACGAAGTTCACCTTGATCCCCGTGGCCTTCTCGAACTCCTGGAACATGGGGCGCGCCCAGTTCTCGGGCCAGATGGAGTAGGCGTTGACCGTCTCGCCGGCGAGGCCGGGTGTCGCCGTCCAGCCCACCGCGCAAGCCATGAGCAGCATGGCGGCCAGCCAGCCGAAGCCTGATCGGATGAATCGCATTGCGACCTCCTTCCTTGGGTTCCGGGTCGTCGGGTGCTGGGGATGACCCCGGCCGGCCTCGTGGGTCAGGATTCTCGGCGGCTCCTCCCCCCGGTCGGAGCCCGGCGGAATGATTGATCCGCGTCCGGCGGATGTGAACGTTACCAGAAGCTTCGGGGGTGTGTCAATCGCGCCCTGGCCGGGCCCGTCCGTCCGGTCGAACCAGCGACGGCGACCCCGGGCGGGAGGAGATCCGGCGTGGCGCGGCTGGGTGGGCTCAGGGCACGAGCTTGAAGGTTCCCTGGAGTGGGCGGCCGCGGCAGTCCTGGCCCTGGAAGCGTCCCTGGATCGCCGAGGGGGCGGCCGCGGCCGTCCCGCTCAGTCGGATGACACACTCGGGTTCCCCCAGGGTGGCGCGGAACGTTCCCTGATTGCCCTGCACTCTCCCTTCGAACGGTCCGCGCAGACCCGATTTCAACCGGAGGATTCCGGCCACCTCGGTTCCCGTCTGCACGAGGACGGCGGTGACTTGGTCCTCCTTGCTGCCGATGCGGAACTGGCCGTACCACGTGCGGGAAAGCGAGGCGGGATCGGGGGCCCGGGCGGTCTTGGTGTCGTGAAAAGCGTAGGCCTTGCCATCCATGGATGCGGAGTACAGCGTTCCGTCCGCCCCGAGGGCGGCGGAGGAGAAGATCGTGCCCTTGGTGCCGAACTGCCACAAAAGGGTCCCCGCATCCCCGGATGCCGGGGGCCGGATTGCGTGGAGCGTCCCGTGCTCGTCACCGAGGTACGAGGTCCCGTCGGCCGCGAGGAGCGGTGAGGACTGAATGCCGGGACCCAGCTTGTAGCTCCAGACTGCCTGTGGGCCGCTGCTGATGATGCCCCGGGTTTCCCGGACGGCATAGAGCCAGCCGTTCTTCCCGCCGAAGTACGCCGTCCGGTCCGGCCCCAGGGCCACGGAGGAGAAGATGGCATAGGTCCGGTACCCGGATCGGGCCACGGCATCGAAGCTCCATTTGAGCTGCCCCGACCTCGTGTCCAGGGCGTACAGCTTGCCGTCGTTCCCGCCGATGTAGAGCGTCCCATCCGCATCGATCACCGGCGCATTCTCGAAGCCGCCCTTCTCGTCGCGGGCGCCCGAGCTGAACGACCAGCGGACGCGGACGGGCTGACCTGCCTCCCTGGGCGGCTCGAGGGCGTACACCTTGCCGTCCATGGAGGCCACGTAGACCGTGCCCTCGGCGTCTATGGCGGGAGAGGTGATGAGGGTTCCCTGCGTCTGGAACCGCCACTTCACCTCGGGACCCTTGCCGGCCCGAGGGGGCGTGATCCCGTAGTATGCCCAGTCGTCGGCCCCGATCACGAGGGTCCCGTCGGGGGTGAAGGCAGGCGAGGTCTCGATCGTGGGCCCCAGGGTGATCGACCAGACCACCTCGCCCATGATGCCCTGGCGCGGCGCCCGCAGGGCGTACACGCTGCCGTCTTTGGCCCCGAAGTACACGATGCCCTGCCGATCCACATAGGGCGTGGAGTAGAGGGCAAACGTATCGAAGCGCGTGGGGAAGGCCCAGCGCACCCCGCCGCTCTCGGGATCCAGCGCGTAGAAGATCCCGTTGTTGGCCCCCAGGTACACGGACCCGTCCTGCCCGATGACCGGGTCGGTCTCGATGCCGCCATCCTTCTCTGCCCGACCCGTGGAGAAGATCCAGCGCAGGCGGCTCGTCTTGGGGCCCACCTGCTCGCTCCGCCCGGTCCGCCGAACGTCTCCCCGGTACATCGGCCAGGGAGATCGGGCCGGGCTCACCCCCTCGACCGCCTCGCCGCTTCTGGATGTCGGAAGGAAGGCGGAGAGCAGCAGGCAGGCGATCACGCCGACTGCCAGGCGGATCGGCCGGTCTCTCACCCGGCCGGTGTGTCTGCGAAACATGGATGACCTCCCATCTCCGCGCCCCTCGGGGCAGGCAGCTAGGCGGCTTCCCCTCGGGGGATCGAGGCTTCGCATGGATGGAGGGCGGGGTGATCGAGCCCGGCTGCCTTGCGAGACGACGACGGTCCCGCCACCGGCGAGGATCCGACCGAGTGGAGCAGGCTCAGGATTCCGACATAGCCGAAGCCGAGCGTGTAGAGAACCAGGAAGGGGCCGATGAGCACCCGCCCCCGATCGAGAAAGAGGTACACGCCGAACGCGGAGTAGAGCGAGAGGAGAATCTCTCCCACGGCTGTCCAGGAGAAGCCCGAGCGATAGCCCTTGCTCCTCCACGATTCCTGCCGCCCCTCGATGGCGAACTTCGGCGTCCGGATGAAATCGCCGGCCTGGCTGAACAGCCCCTGCAGGACGGCGCGGGTGTTGCTGAGGGCGATGCCCGTCCCGAGGAGCATCAGCGAGGGGAGGTAGGGGAGGCGTCGCCGCCAGTCGGGATGGAGCACGCGCTGCGAATACCAGTAGAGGGCGGACGGGCCGAATGTGGCCAGGCAGAAGCAGGCTGCAGCCGCGGAGACGCTCCGCCAGGAGGCGAAGAACCAGTCGAAGTACAGCAACGGGGGGGACGCGATGGCCACGAGGAGCATCAAGGGATGGGCCGCGTAATGGGTGAGGTGGATCACGGCCTGGTACTTCTTGAACCAGGAGCCGGGCGCCTGGAGGATCCTGGGAATCAGCTTGCGCGCGGTCTGGATCGAGCCCTTGGCCCATCGCTGCTGCTGGGACTTGAACCCCTGGATCTGGACGGGAAGTTCGGCAGGGCACACCACATCGGGAAGGAAGACCAGACGCCACCCCCGAAGCTGGGCGCGGTAACTCAGATCCAGATCCTCGGTCAGGGTGTCATCGTGCCACCCGCCGGCGTCCTGGATGGCGGCCTTGCGCCAGACGCCCGCGGTCCCATTGAAATTCAGGTACAGACCCGCCCAGGCGCGCGAGCCTTGCTCCACGCCGAAGTGTCCGTCGATGCCGAAGGCCTGGCCAATGGTCAGCAGGGAGTACTCCCGGTTGAGGTGTTCCCACCGTGTCTGGACCATGCCCACCGTGGGATCGGTGAAGTAGGGAAGGGTCCGCCGGAGGAAGTCGGGATCGGGGACGAAGTCCGCATCCAAGATCGCCACGAATTCGCCCCGGCACGCGGCCAGTCCGTCTCTGAGGGCGCCCGCCTTGTAGCCGGCGCGCACCGTCCGGTGCAGGTGACCTATCCTGATCCCCGCGGCGCGGTACTCCGCCACGAGCCGCGCGGTGATCTCTCGCGTGTCGTCGGTGGAGTCGTCCAGGACCTGGATCTCCAGGAGCTCCCGGGGGTAGTCCAGGCTCGCCGCGGCGCGTAGTAGCCGGGACACGACGTAGCGTTCGTTGAAGATTGGAAGCTGTACCGTCACGACGGGCAGGCGCCCGTCCGGGTCATTGCCCGCTCGCCTGCGGATTTCGAGGTCCAGAAGGCGCGCCCGCTCCCGGAAGCGACGGTGGAGGAGGATCAGGATGTAGCTGTTGATCCCGTAGAGGAACAGGCCAAAAAGGCACAGGAGATATAGGCCGGCCAGGATCGTGGCGAGAGCGGTCATGGCGTCCTCCCCACGAACCCCGGCCGCGGGGCGCCCGACCGGATCAAGACGTATTCGCGCCACCCACGGCAGGCGAGGAGCAGGAAGGGGAGGTACTCCAGGACGCCGATCAGGCCGCGCGTGGCCGGTGCGATCAGGTAAAAGCTGTAGGTGATGGCGATGGCCCCGCTCAGGTAGATCCATTCCGGCCGCGGCTGGATGGCCAGAAAGGGGACCAGCCACAGCAGGTACCAGGGATGCAGCGTCAGGGTGAACAGCGTGATCGCCCCCGCGATGATCCAGACGCGCGCCAGGAGGTCGTGGAAGGTGTCGGCGTCGCGCCGCAGCAGCCAGGCGAGCGTGCAGAGCAGGGCAGCCTTCCCCACCCACGAGGACCAGTAGGCGGGGGCACGGCTCGCAAACGAGGTCAGCAGGAAGACCAGGCCCATGAGGGAAGGATTGAACATCTCGTTGGGATCGGCGAGAAACCGCGGCAAGTGTCCCAGCACTTGCAGTCCGGCGCCCGGCAGGAACGGCAGATAGCCCAGGAGGATGGTGCCGCCACAACCGAGGAGGATCGACCGGCGTCGCCGGGTGAAGAGCGCGGGGATGAGGAGAACGGGAAAGATCTTGATCAGCGTCGCCGCTCCGAGGGCAATGCCGGCAAGGGCGTCCTGTCGTCGCTGCCATGCCAGAATGGCCAGGAGGATGCACGGGACGGCCAGCGCGTCCACATGCCCCGAACCGGCAATCTCAAACACGACCAGCGGATGCCACGCGTAGATGATCACCCGCGCGCGTGGGAGCCCCAGAGCCTGCAAGAGATGCATGAGGATGATCATGCCGGCCAAGTCCCCCAGGACCATGAGGGTCTTGGTAGCGGGCACGCTCTCGCCGGCCGCGGCACGAGCCGCGCGGAAGGCCATCTGGGCCAGCGGGGGATAGATCGTCCGGGCCAATGGCCGGTTCTGCTGTTGGTAGAGGGGATCCTTCTTGACGTCCTCGCCGTCGAAGTCGGCCGGTCGGGAGAGGTACGGGTTCATCCCGGATGTCTGGATGCGGGCGTCCCAGACGTAGCGGAAGATATCGCTGGACAGGACCGGAGGCGTAGGCAGGAGCAAGAGCCGGAAGAGGAGGGCAAATCCGATGATCAGCCCCAGGGTCGCCGCGTCGTCGGTGGTGCTCCGGAAGGTCCACCACGCCCCCGCCATGGCCAGGAGGAAGAGAGGGATGAAGTAGACGAGGAAAACCGCCAGGAAGTCTGAGAGGGGAAACCCCCAGCGCAGGAATACCGGGTGCCCGCTGATACGGGCCATGACCAAGAGGTACCCCAGCGACGAGGCAGCCCCCAGGAGAAGCAACCGCAGGCGGAGCCATTTCACGGTTTCACCGTCACGCCTGCGAGAGACTGCGCTGGCCATCTTCCTATCCGACCTTCTTCCCCTCGTCCCGAAACGTCGAATATCGAATCCGCCAGAGGCGGAAATATCGAATGAGGAAGGCTGAGGGCAAGCAGTTCCAGGAGTTCCTTCCCTTCGACATTCGTCATTCGGTGTTCGAGATTCAATATTCTTTGTCGGTGTGTCCTGTGTGGTTCCAGCCAAGCCGGGTTACGTCAGGAATCCGAGGGCGCGGGCCCACGACCGATGGGCGAGCGCTGGCGCGTTCAAACGCCGGGACAGCCATCCATCCATCCCCAGGACCCGGCCTGGATGGGCGCCCAGGAAGAGGAGCGCGTAGCCCAGCAGCATGACGTAGCTCCAAGGCCATTCCCCCGGGTGCCGGGCCAGACCCACCAGCAGATTCGCCGACATGGCAAAGGCGGCCAGCGCCCCCAGCCGGCTCACGAGACCCAGCAGGTGGGAGAAGCCGATGAACACCTCGGTAACGAGGGTCAGCCAGGCGAAGAGGAGAAAGTTCGGCAGGACCACCGATTCCACGAAGAACCGATGCGGCGAGAGGAACGAGTATTTCACCATCTCGTTCGTCCAGTAGAACAATCCCCCCTTACTGGCCAGGCCAAAGTCCGGTGGGACTTTCCACTTGGCCTGCTGCAGCCAGAGGACGCCGTACAGGATTCGGAGGATCGCCAGGACGTACGGGGTGCTGGGGGCTGCCCAGGGTCGTTCCGGAGTCACGAGGCATTCCCCTTCGCGAATCCCGCCATGGAGCGCTGGAGGAACGCCCGAGTGTGTCCCGCAGGCGCCCCGTTCATCACCAAGTCACGCCGCAGTCGCTCGAGATCCGCCCCGGTGTCCACATCGTACCACGGGGGGAGGAGACTGACCCGCAGGCCGGCCGCCGCTGCCCTCCCGAGTGTCTGTTCCAGCACGACGGGCGTGCTCCATGTGATCCCCTGAAAAAGTCCCGGCGCGGGGCGCCGGAGTCCCACCAGGTAATAGCCGCCGTCCTCGGCCGGGCCGAAGAGGGCGTCGGTTCCATCGTCGGCCATGCGCTCGAATGCCTGGGCCAAGTACTCATCGGGCAGACTCGGGGTGTCGCTGTCGATAACGATGACGCCCGGGTGGCCGGCCAGGAGCAGTCGAGTGGAGAGGTGGCTGAGGCGCTCCCCCAGATCTTTCCCTTCCTGCGGGACAAGCGCGAACTTCCCGGCGGCGAGCGTGTCGAAGAATCCCTCCGCCTCCGCCGGGGTGAACGCCAGATAGGGTGCAGCGGCAGGCACGCGCCGGACCTGGGCCATCTTGTCGAGGAGGAAGCAGCGATACAGTTCGGCCGCCTGGCCCGGGGTGAGGGGCGGGCAGAGGCGCGTCTTCACCCGGCGGGGAGCCGGGTGTTTGACCATGATGACGAGGGCGACGTTCATCGCACTTCTCCGTCCCCCTCTCCTCCGCCTCTCCCCCCACCCGGGGGGTCCCCGGGGAGAGGAATGGGTGAGGGGTCAGATGGACCAAAGGCGTCCGCAGCCCCGGCAGGGATCCGGGGCCGCATGGGTTTCGAACTTCGTCCGGAACGCCTGGTAGTGTTCCCCGTTCCAGATCTCCACGAAGGGTTCGGCCAGAGCGTTCCCCAGGATCAGCCCGGCGTAATCCCTGGCGGTCCAGGGCGAGATACAGCAGGGGAGCACGTTGCCGTTGGCCGTGACGTAGCTCAGGCTCCAGGGCCGCTGGCAGCCGGACCAGGGCCGTTCCCGTTCCTCGGGAGTGAGGCTCGCCTCCGGCGCGGCGTCCCCGGATGCCGACAATGTGATTCCCAGGTCCCGGCTGAGGCGGGTGGCCTCCGCCAGCGCCTCGGCCTCCTGCGCGCTCAGCGACCCGTAGAGGGACTGCTCCTGGACCGCCAGCCCCTGCCCATAGTGGACGAGGCGCTGCACGTTCACGGCGGATGCGCCGATTTTTCCCGCCAAGCGGACGAAGTCCGGGAGCTCGCGGACGTTCTTCTTCATGACCGTGAACCACAGGGAGATCCTCGGTGTGGCGACGCCGAGTTCCCTCTGCAGGCCTACCAGGGCGGTGACGTTCTCCACGACCCGGTC
>JACQVO010000073.1 GCA_016209725.1 Candidatus Methylomirabilota bacterium
GGCTCCGGGATCGGACGCCCGAGTTCCCGTGCCGTCTCCATCCACTCGCGGATGACGGTCTCCACATTCTCCAGCACCTCGCGGTACGTCGGCCCGTCTGCAGCACACCCCGGCAACTCCGGCACCTCGGCAATGAAGGCCTGATCGGGCTCGCTCCAGTAGATGATGATCTCATAGCGGTACTCTGGTTTCACTCCGGCTCCTCCTTCTCGCCCAACTCAGCAGCGAGCCCGTAATTGAGAATGACCTCCCGCACCTGTCGAACCTGGTATGGCTTCGCCTCGCCGCCAGGGCGCGGCTGCAGGTTGAGGATCTCGGCCACACCCTGGCGGGAGAAGATATGGTGACTCCCGTCGCGCTGCCGCTCGCCAAAGCCTAGCCGTCGGAGCAGCGCACATAGCTCATCGAACCGGATCGCCGCGTCGGCCGCGCCGCTCAATACGCGGCGCAGGACCCTCTCGTGTCGAGTCACTCCGAGGATCTACCCCCACTCGCCGCCCGGCGCCATGCAATTCAACACAACTATGCTCCGCGGAGAACCCTAACCACTCTGGAGCCAATGCCATCGAGGCGATGGCCGTAGTGGGTTTCTATCTCGTTAAAAACCCCGTGCTTACGCTACCCGGTGGTCCCCCGAACAGCCATGCGATCTAGCCCTTTCGCAGGGTTGGGGAGCAAGGCGCTGAGAGGAATCCGCTGCTTGGCAGCGGCGCGGCCGAAACAAATCCCTCCCCCACTTCATAACGTCCCGGCCATTCGCAATCGGATCGTAAGCGAGCGTCCTCAGCCGAGTCAAGGTTATTCTCCCCGCGACTCCCGCGGTGCTTTGCCAAGCACTGAGCCGGCCCGATGGTCGAAACCAGACATCCACCTATCCTACCCTCGGTGCAACCGGACGTGTTGCGGTGCAACCGGCCCTGTCTTCCTATCCCTCCCCTATGCTTGCCGAAACTCCTGATTCCAACCCGTCTCTTCTTGAAGAACAGCCGCGTTGAATTGCTGGCATGCGCCGTGCTCATCACTGACTGCGATTGCGCGCGCTGCGACGACACGTCCGGGTATCTTGGCTGAGACGAGAGAGAAGATCCCGATGGCCCCCGCCTGCAATATCCCGCAACTTGACGAGGCCACATTCGAGGATGCGATCCTGGCCTCGCCCTTCCCCGTGTTCGTTCACTTCGCCGGGCGGGACTGCGAAGGGTGCGAGTTGGCAATGCCGTGCCTGGCCGAGGTCATGGGGCAGGTCCGTGGTCCCGTGAAATGCTTTTGCATCGACGGGACGAAGCACCCCGTGGTGGCTGCTCGATACCGCGTGGCGCAGTACCCCACCATCCTTGTGTTCCGCGAGGGCCGGGTGACGCGGCGACTGGTGGGATATCCCCTACCGGGGGAACTGGAAGTCATTCTCCGGACTGCCGTCGCCTGAGGTCCACGCTGTTGCATCACCAGGGCTGCAACATCGTGCGCAACAGCGGCGATATGAGCTGCCGGAGTGGGCATACCAGGCGAAGCCTCTGCCGACGCAATCTTAGCTGCTCCGAGGTGCTGGTGTGAGGTCTGGAACAGAAATTGCCGCTTTCCATCTGTAATGGCGAAGATGTCTTGATGCAGCAGCATGACCCGAAAGCTCTCATTCACTGCTCTGGAGCCCGAATCATGAGCCAGAGATCCTCCTCGATCCTCCCCTCACACGCGAAGCGGCGGATTCCGATTCTGGCGATCCTCGCCCTCCTCCCGATCCTGTTGGTTGCGGCTGCTCACCCGAGTTGGGCGGCAGAGGGAGGCACGCCGAACCAGTGCGTCGCCTGCCACACCGATGCCGCCAAGCTCAAGGCGCTGACGCCTCCGGACCCACCGGTCTCGGAAGCCGGGGAAGGGTGAAGCGCCCCCCCGCCCCCGTCGGGGGAACCTTTCGAGCGCTACCTGGTGAAGCCGGCATTTCTCAGGAGCACCCACAACATGGCCGGCTGTGAGAGCTGCCACAAGGGGAACCCAACGGCCGTCGACCGGAATTCTGCCCACGCGGGCTTGGTGGCACGACCCTCCCGCCAGCCCGAGGCTGTGTGCGGCGCCTGCCACGCCGAGCAGGTCGCCAAGGTGAAGACCAGCCTGCATTTCACGGTGCGGGGCGAAGAGAGCCTGATGAAGATCCGAACGGCCCACCGCTGGCCGGATGTCCAGCCGGTGTTCCGGCAGGCCTGCCAGAGCTGCCACGCAAGCTGCGGCGATTGTCACGTCAGCAAGGCAAAATCAGCCCGCGGGGGGCTGATGGACGGGCACCTGTTCCTGAAGCGGCCGCCCATGGATCAGGGTTGCGGCACATGTCACGGCGGCCGGGTGGTCCCGGAGTACCTCGGGAAAAACGAAGGCTTCCCACCGGATGTCCACTGGCAGAAGGCCAAGATGGATTGCGTCGCCTGCCACGCCGAGGCCCAATTGCACGGAGATGGAAACTCCTACCCGGATCGGCATGCGGCCAGGAACAAGCCCCAGTGCACCACCTGCCACCCGAATGCGAAGGCGGCCAACTCACCCATAGAGCAGCATGCGGTCCACCAGGACAGGGTCAACTGCGCGGTCTGTCACTCGACCGTCTACCGCGGATGCGAGAATTGCCACGTGGGCGAGGGGGCCAAGTCTTCGCTCCAATTCAAGATCGGCAGAAGCTCCCGCCCCGATGCACCCTACCAGTTCGCCCTGCTCCGCCACGTGCCCACGATTCGAACGATGCTGGATCCCAAGCTGAAAGACGGGATGCCGAATTACGATGCGGTGCCGACCTGGAAGGACACCACGCCCCACAACATCCAGCGCAAGACTCCGCGGACGGCGACCTGCAACAACTGTCATGGCAATGCCCGGATTTTCCTCAAGCCGGGCGATCTCAATCCCACCGAGGCCGCGGCCAATGCGAAGGTCGCGGTCCCGACAATTCCTGCACGGCGCTAGCGCGTCGTGTGCTCCTGCACGGCGCTAGCGCGTCGTGTGACCCGTGCGGCGGCTGGCCGCCGCACATACAAGGAGGATCATGATGCTACGGAAAGTCACGCCCCTGGCCCTGATACTGGTCGTTGCCCTGCTGGCCATGACCCATCCGATCGAAGCGGCTGACCTGCAGACAAGCATCCATGCCTACCTGAGCAATCTGCCCGCAGATTTTGAGACAGTGGCCTGCAAGACCTTGGCGGTCAAGCAGCAAGCCGGGGAGAACGTGTTCGTCCTCGACGTCCGGGAACCGGATGAGTTTAAGGCGGGACACATTGAAGGGGCAGTAAACATCCCGATCCGCACCTTGGCCCAGAGCCTCGACAAACTCCCTGGGGACAAGTCGACGCCCATCGCCATTGTTTGTAAGAGTGGCATCCGGGCCGCCTATGCGACGATGACCCTGAAACTGATGGGCTATTCCAACGTCAAGGATGTGGTAGGCGGGATGCTGGCGTGGGAGAAGGACGGGCTCCCCGTCACGAAGTAACTGGTGCCCGCATTGAGAACCGGGAAACCACCGGAAAGGAGAGGCGCTCATGTCCCGAAAGATGTCATTGGCCCTCAGCTTCAAGGGCTACTCCAATGTGAAGCACCTGGCGGCCGGCTACATTGCGGGCTGGGAGAAGGCCGGGTATCCGGTCGTCAAGTAGACCCGCCCGACTCCGCACGATACCGAGGGGGGACCCACCACATTTGGGTCCCCCCTCGTTTTTTGTGAGCGCCGCTCTGGGGCGGAGAAAAGGGCCCTTTGCCCTGGCAGGAGTGGCCTGGACTTGGCGCAGGGCAATCCTCGGGGAAGGTATCGCCAAGGCGACATTTCAGACAATTCTATTGATTGCCAACCTCCGGGGGAGTATCAGGAAGTTTGTGACGCGATCCATACCGGGGGCGCCAACACAGGTGCACAGGGGGAACCTCAGGCTGGGCCGAACCGGCCGGCCGGCGTCCGTCCGGACAGTCAGGGTCGGTTTCAGACTGGGGCAGTCTGGAAACCCCCTGTGGGACATGGGACACCCAGGAAAGTTGAGAAGGCATACCCTGGGGCGCGTCTTGCGGATAAAGCCGCTGATTTCATAGGGGGTTTGGCGCAATTGGGCTTCGCGACCCCGCTGAGGCACAGCGCTTGCTGCAATACTCCTGCAACAGCCCCGAGAATCCAGCCGGGCTTTCCGGCCAGGTATCCATAAGCAGGGATTAACCCCTTCACGCGGTGGACGAACGGTCCAAGGGAGATCGCCGATGAGCAGACCGCAGGTAACCATTGACGGCAACGAGGCCGCCGCGTACGTGGCGCACCAGACCAACGAGGTGATCGCCATCTATCCGATCACCCCGTCATCCAACATGGGGGAGTGGGCCGACCAGTGGAGCGCGGAGAAGAAACCGAATATCTGGGGGGTCATCCCCACGGTGGTGGAAATGCAGAGCGAGGGCGGCGCGTCCGGGGCAGTGCACGGGTCGCTGCAGACCGGGTCCCTCACCACCACCTTCACAGCCTCCCAGGGGCTGCTCCTCATGATCCCCAACATGTACAAGATCGCCGGAGAGCTGACGTCCACGGCCTTCCACGTGTCGGCGCGCACGGTGGCGACTCACGCACTCTCCATCTTCGGCGACCACAGCGACGTGATGGCCACCCGGGCCACGGGCTTTGCCCTGCTCGCCTCCAACTCGGTGCAGGAGGTGATGGACTTCGCCCTGATCGCCCAGGCGGCCACCCTGGAGGCCCGGGTGCCCTTCCTGCACTTCTTCGACGGCTTCCGCTCCTCCCACGAGGTCATGCGGATCGAGCAACTCACCGTGGACGACATGCGGGCCATGCTGGAGGACGATCTCATCCGGGCGCACCGGGCCCGGGCGATGTCACCGGAGCGGCCCGTCCTGCGTGGATCCGCGCAGAACCCGGACGTGTTTTTCCAGGGGCGCGAGACGGCGAACCCCTACTACCTGGCCTGCCCGACCATCGTGCAGAACGCCATGGACCAGTTTGCCCGGATCGTGGGGCGGCAGTACCACCTGTTCGATTACGTCGGCGCGCCGGACGCGGAGCGGGTGATCATCCTGATGGGCTCGGGCGCCGAGGCGGCCCAGGAGACGGTGGAGTATCTGGCGGCCCGTGGGGAGAAGGTCGGGGTCCTGAAGGTGCACCTCTACCGGCCCTTCTCCCTCGAGCACTTCATCGCCGCCCTGCCGCCCACCGTCAAGACCATCGCCACCCTCGACCGGACAAAAGAGCCGGGGAGCCCCGGCGAGCCGCTGTACCTGGACGTTGTGACAGCGATACACGAGGTCGTGGCCGCGGGCAGCGCCCCGTTCCGCGCCGCTCCCCGCGTGATCGGCGGGCGTTACGGGCTGTCCTCCAAGGAATTCACCCCCGCCATGGTGAAGGGCGTCTTTGACGAGATGGCCAAGCCCAAGCCCAAGAACCACTTCACCATCGGCATCCACGATGATGTGACCCACACCAGCCTGGACTTCGATTCCGCCTTCTCGACGGAGGCCCCCGAGACGGTGCGCTGCCTCTTCTACGGCCTGGGGGCCGACGGGACGGTGGGCGCCAACAAGAACTCCATCAAGATCATCGGAGAGGACACGGACAACTACGCCCAGGGCTACTTCGTCTACGACTCGAAGAAGGCCGGGGCGGTCACCATCTCCCACCTGCGCTTCGGCCCCAAGCCCATCCGCTCCACCTACCTCATCACCGAGGCCAGCTTCGTCGCCTGCCACCAGTTCTCCTTCCTGGAGCGCGTGGACGTCCTGAAGTACGCCGCGCCCGGCGGAACCTTCCTGCTCAACAGCCCCTACGGACCGGAGGGGGTCTGGGAGCATCTCCCCCGCAAGGTCCAGGCCCAGATCATCGACAAGAAGCTGCGGTTCTTCGTCATCGACGCCTTCCAGGTCGCCCGGGATATCGGCATGGGCCAGCGCATCAACACCATCATGCAGCCCTGTTTCTTCGCCATCAGCGGGGTCATGCCCCGGGACCAGGCCATCGCCGCCATCAAGCACTCCATCGAGAAGACCTATGGCAAGCGGGGCGAGGCCGTGGTGAAGAAGAACTTCGCGGCCGTGGACGCGGCGCTGGACCGGCTGCACGAGGTCAGGGTCCCGAGCCGGGTGACGGCGACCTTTGACATGCGGCCGCCTGTTCCCGATGAGGCGCCCGAGTTCGTCCAGAAGGTGACGGCCACCATCCTGGCGGGCGAGGGGGATTCCCTGCCCGTCAGCGCAATGCCGGTGGACGGCACCTACCCCACCGGGACAACCAAGTGGGAGAAGCGGAACATCGCCCTGGAGATCCCGGTGGTGGATGTGGATGTCTGCATCCAGTGCGGCAAGTGCGTCCTGGTCTGCCCCCACGGGGTGATCCGGGCCAAGGTCTATTCCCCCGACCTGCTGGCGGGCGCCCCGGCCACGTTCAAATCGGCCCCGGCCCGCTGGCGCGAGTTCAAGGACCAGGTCTACACGCTCCAGGTCGCGCCGGAGGATTGCACCGGCTGCCGCCTGTGCGTGGAGGTGTGCCCCGCCAAGAACAAGAAGGAGACCCGGCTGAAGGCCATCAATATGGCGCCCCAGCCCCCCATCCGGGACCAGGAGCGCGAGAACTGGGACTTCTTCCTCACCTTGCCCGAGATGGATCGGCAGGTGCTCAGCCTGAAGGACGTGAAGGACGTCCAGTTGCTGGAGCCGCTCTTCGAATTCTCCAGCGCGTGCGCAGGCTGCGGCGAGACGCCTTACATCAAGCTGATGAGCCAGTTGTTCGGCGACCGGGCGCTGGTGGCCAACGCCACCGGCTGTACCTCGATCTACGGGGGCAACCTGCCGACCACCCCGTGGACCTTCAACCGCGACGGCCGCGGCCCCGCGTGGTCCAACTCCCTCTTCGAGGACAACGCCGAATTCGGCCTGGGGATGCGGCTGGCCCTGGACCAGCAGCGCGAGTACGCCGCCGTGCTCCTCAAGCGGCTGTCGGCGACCATCGGCGACGAGCTGGTCGAGGCGCTCCTCACGGCCGACCAGTCCACGGAGGCCGGCGTCAAGGCGCAGCGCGAGCGGGTGAAGGCGCTGAAGGAACGGCTGCGCGGGCAGGAGGAGTCCGCGGCAAGGGACCTCTTCAGCCTGGCCGACGCCCTCGTCAAGAAGAGCGTCTGGATCGTGGGGGGCGACGGCTGGGCCTACGACATCGGCTACGGCGGCCTGGACCACGTCCTGGCCTCGGGCCGCAACGTGAACGTCCTGGTGCTCGACACCGAGGTCTACTCCAACACCGGCGGGCAGTGTTCCAAGGCGACGCCGCGCGGCGCCGTGGCCAAGTTCGCCGCCGGCGGCAAGCCACAGATCAAGAAGGACCTGGCCCTCCTGGCCATGACCTACGGCAACATCTACGTGGCGCGCGTGGCCATGGGCGGAAGCGACGTCCAGACGACCCGGGCCTTCCTGGAGGCCGAGGCGTACCAGGGCCCCTCCCTCATCGTCGCCTACAGCCACTGCATTGCCCACGGGTACGATCTGGCCTACGGCATGGAACAGCAGAAGGCCGCCGTGCAGTCGGGGTACTGGCCCCTGTGCCGGTACAATCCGGATCTCGTCCACCAGGGCAAGAACCCCCTGCAATTGGATTCCAAAGCCCCCAGCCTCCCCCTGGAGAAATACGCCTACAACGAGACCCGCTACACCATGCTGGCCAAGAGCGACCCGGGAGCCGCCAAGGAGCTCTTGGAGCTTGCCCAGGCGGACGTCCGGATGCGCTGGCGCCTGTACGAGCACTGGGCGGCCATGCAAGCACCCGGCGGGGGTGAGCAGAAGCTACCCGGCCCGGCCCCAGTCGAAAAGAGGGAATAGGCATTCGCTACGCCCGACGAGCTTCCTAGTGTTGTGACTCAGAAATGGCTTTACAGGGAACCCGTTCGGGCTGAGCTTGTCGAAGCCAGAATTCCGCACCCTTCGACAGGCTCAGGGTGAACGGAATTGTAGAGGGATTTAAGAGTCACCACACTAGTTGTCCCGGCCGGCGGCAGGAGCGCCCCATGCCCCGGCTCGACTGAGGAGAAGCCGCTATGATCGACCTGTCCACGACCTATCTCGGCCTGGACCTGAAGAACCCCCTGGTGGTGTCCGCCTCGCCGCTGTGCGAGGATGTCGATCGCATTCGACGGTTGGAGGAGATGGGTGCGGCGGCGATCGTGCTGCACTCGCTCTTTGAGGAGCAGATCAACGTGGAAAGCCACGACCTGGATCGATACCTTTCCCACGGTGCCGAAAGTTTCGCCGAGTCGTTGAGCTACTTCCCCGATATGGCCGAGTACAGACTGGGGCCTGAAGACTACCTGGAGCACCTTCACCGGGCCAGGGCGGCTGTCGGCGTCCCCGTCATCGGCAGCCTCAACGGCATCTCTACCGGCGGCTGGATCCGCTATGCGAAGATGATCGAAGATGCCGGGGCGGAGGCCCTGGAGCTGAACGTGTACTACATCCCCACCGATCCGGAGCTGACCGGTGCCCAGGTGGAGCAGATGTACCTCGATCTGGTGCGCGACGTGAAGGCCACCTTAAAGATCCCCGTGGCCGTGAAGCTCGGCCCCTACTTCAGCGCCATGGCCAACATGGCCCGTCGCCTGGATCAGGCCGGCGCCGATGCCCTGGTCCTGTTCAATCGTTTCTACCAGCCCGATTTTGACCTCGAGAAGCTCGAGGTGGTACCCAATCTCGTCCTCAGCACCTCCTATGAACTGCGCCTGCGGCTGTGTTGGGTGGCGATCCTCTACGGACGCCTCCGCGCCGACCTAGCGGTAACAGGCGGGGTCCACACCGCAGAGGACGTGGTCAAGACGATGATGGCCGGAGCCAAGGTCGCTATGATGACCTCGGCCCTGCTGGCCCGGGGAATGGGCCACCTGGCGACGGTCCGTGCCGGTCTGGCCTCCTGGCTGGAGGAGCACGAATACACGTCCATCCGCCAGATGCAGGGCAGTATGAGCTACCGCTCCATCGCCAACCCGGCCGCCTTCGAGCGCGCCAACTACATGAAGGTCCTCAGCTCGTACACGCTCCGAACGTAGCCCCTCCAACCGCACGGAACAGATACCTTCAGGAGGGGGTCGGCCATCCGGCGGCGCAGGGTAATCCGCGCCCCCACTGACGCCCTCCTCCCGTTGCCCCCGGCACGAGACTCATACCTCTTGTCGCCAGCCCGCCGCCGGACCGGCCGACCGCCCGAATAGAAGGCCTCGCTCATGGATTACCTCTTCTGGTGATTCATAGAAACCGCTTGACATACATACAGATGTTTGGTATCCAACGAAACACTTGACGAAAGCAAGTCAGGAGGCAAGGCCTGGCGGCTCAAAGCGGATGGGATGGTGCCGATCTGATCTGACAGCACGGCGCCACATATAGAGATCTGCGCCCTTGATCCGAGAATCACCAGCCAGGCCGGACGGCACCGCGGGGCCGCATTGACCGGCCCTTCGGTTCGTGGTAGCGTGAAATCGTTTTGGTGGTTCCCCGGCGTCTGTGGAGGGGTAATCGCATGGCACCTACCGGGGATAAGACAGATCCGGTGACAAACACCGGGTTGCTCCCCGCGCATGCCAATTCGCTCGGCCCCCGCGGGAGCCCGTCCTCTCCGAGGGCCGTTCCACTCTCGGTCAAGAAGACACCGTGGCAGGGCGTCCCACGCCCCGGGCGCATGCTCCCCGCCACGAAACCAGCCTTCCCCACCCCAGCGCCGGTACAGCAACAGCCGAAGCTCCTTGACCGCCTTTGTGAGGCGTTGCGCTCCCGTCATTACAGCCGCGCCACCGAGCAGTGCTACCGCCACTGGGTGAAGCGCTATATCTTCTTCCACGTCCGGAATGAGATCATCGTCCGGGACGGCAAGGGCGCGAAAGATCGCGTAACCATGCTGCCTGAATCGCTCAAAGCCCCCCTCCAGGAACATCTGCGGGTCGTCAAGACGCTCCATGAGCAGGACGTGGCCGACGGCTGGGGTCGTGTCCAGATGCCCAACGCCCTCGACCGGAAATATCCCAGCGCCGCCGCCGAGTGGCGCTGGCAGTGGGTCTTTCCGCAAGAGAACCGTTGGAGAAATGCGGATTCCCGCGAGGAGGGCCGTCACCATATCGACGAGTCCCTGGTGCAACGAGCGGTGAAGGATGCGGTCCGCAAGCCTGGGATCGTCAAGCGGGCCACCTGCCATACGTTCCGCCACTCAGGAGTTTATCCCGCACTTGTGCGGGACCACCCATGTGCTGGAAGCCGGCTATGACATTCGCACCGTGCAGGAACTGCTCGGACATCAGGACGTCCGCACCACCATGATCTACACCCATGTCCTGAATCGGGGCGGCAGGGGCGTTTGCAGCCCGGCGGACACCCTCTGATGGTGCGGCCCGGTTCGTGTCGTATACTGATCCGTATAAGACGCCCTGATAAATCACACCCGTCGAACGACGGGCTTGGGAATTCACGACTTGGCTCTGAGAACGGGTTTCTGAGGCTGCGTGTTCTGCTGACACGGATGCCGGAATTTCGTTCTTCTATGGACCCAGATACTCAGTAGTTAGCCCTCTGCAGCCATGGATATTCGCTTCGTCTCCAGTAACGTCTACAAGATCCGCGAAGTGGAAGCTATTCTCGGAACAGTGGGCGTCCGGGTTGTAGCCGCGCCGATAAAGATCGAAGAGATCCAAACGGAAGATGTTCAAAGGCTCGTACGAGACAAAGTTTTAAAGGCCTTCGATCGGATTGGAAGACCGGTTTTTGTGGAACACACTGGCCTTCATCTTCCCGGTCTCAACGGCCTGCCGGGTGGACTCACGCAGATCTTCTGGGATCGCCTTCAGGCCGATTCGTTCGCTTCCCTTGTCGGGAACCTCGGGAGCCCGATTGTGACGGCAAAGACCGTTATCGGGTACTGCGATTCTCGGACCATTCGGTACTTCGAGGGAGAGGTAGCTGGAACGGTGCCGCCGACTCCAGCCGGGACCCGCGAGTTCCAGTGGGATTGCGTATTCATCCCGGATGGATACACCCAGACCTTTGCAGAACTTGGAGACAAAAAGAATGAGATTTCTATGCGTCGAAAGGCACTTGATCAGTTCGCCGCATTCATCCGGGCAGGCAAGTGATGGATCAAGTCATCCAAGCCTATCGCTCGAAGCGCCTCATCCTGTTCGTGGGCGCGGGCGTCTCAATGAGTCTCGGCCTCCCTTCGTGGCGACAACTCGTCGATCACATGGCCAGGGAACTAGGTTTTGATCCGGACATCTTTCGTACGTTTGGGAATGACTTGACTCTCGCGGAGTTTTATCGGGTCAGCAAGGGACAAATAGGCCCGCTCAGAAGCTGGATGGACCGCGAGTGGCACTCAGGTTCCACTGACATCTCCAAGTCTCGGGTACATGAACTTATCGCAAAGGCCGACTTTGATTTGATCTACACCACCAACTATGACCGATGGCTCGAACGGGCATTCGATCACTACGGGAAACCATATTCGAAGATCGCAACGGTCGGCGACCTCTCGAAGATCGCGAGCGATAAGACCCAGATAGTCAAGTTCCATGGAGATTTCGATGACGACACCTCAATCGTCTTGGATGAGACAAGCTATTTTGAGCGGCTTGAGTTCGAATCGCCCTTGGATATCAAACTCCGGTCTGATGTGCTTGGGCGCTCAGTGCTCTTCATTGGCTATAGCTTGTCTGACATCAATATCCGATACCTCTTCTACAGGCTCGCCAATCTATGGAAGAAGTCTGCTCGCGGCGCACCGCAGCCGATGTCCTTCGTATTCTCAGCAAGGCCGAACGCCATTCAAGAAGCCGTACTTGGCCAATGGAACATTAAGATGATCTCCTCCCAGAGCGACGACCCCGATAAGGCGCTGACCGAGTTCCTGGAGCAGCTACGTTGAAGAGGGCTAACCTGCGCTTCGACACGGACCCCAAACAGCGGGGCTATGCCCCGCTGTTTGGGGCCGGTCAAGCGCGTCGTTCGGCGCACCGGCAGCCGACCAACCGGCCGGGGGCTGCGACCCTAGGAGGTGCTTCCACGATCGCGGCAACCTGAGAGGTTGATGACAGGCGGTAAGGCAGGAGCAGCCA
>JACQVO010000074.1 GCA_016209725.1 Candidatus Methylomirabilota bacterium
GCTTCGACATGGGGACCGGGGCGCCAGCGCGCAGGACCTTGACCATCTGGAGCAGGATCACCTGCAGAGTCTCCGGATCGTGGCCGAACGCGTGGATCGCCGCCTTCACGCGCGGAATGTAGCCGCCATGATCGGCCCCCCAAATATTGATCAGCCGGTGGAAGCCGCGGCGGATCTTGTTGGCGTGGTAGGCGATGTCCGAGGTGAAGTAGGTAGGCTCCCCGTTGCTCCGGATCAGGATGCGGTCCTTCTCGTCGCCGAACTCGCTGGCGCGGAAGCCGACCGCCTTGCCGTCTTCATACAGAAACCCCCCGGCGCGCAGCGTCGCCAGTGCGGCCTCCACCTCGCCCGAGGCGTAGAGGCTCCGCTCCGAGATCCACGAATCGAACACCACGCCGAAGGCGCGCAGGTCCGCCTGGATCTCGTCGAGCAGGATCCGGGAGGCCCGCTCGGTGCAGGCGGTGATCGCCTGATCCGCCTCGGCCTCGGCCAGGCCGGGAACGGCCCCGGCGACCCGGTCCGCCAGTTCCCGGACATAGTCGCCGCGGTAGCCGTTCTCGGGAAACTGGACGGGTTTGCCAATCGCCTCCAGGTGCCTGGCCCAGACCGATTCCCCGAGGAGGCGCATTTGGCTCCCCGCGTCATTGACGTAGTACTCCCGCTCCGCCCGGTAGCCCACTGCCTCCAGCAGGTTTGCGACGGCATCGCCCAGGGCCGCCCCGCGGCCATGGCCGACGTGCAGCGGTCCCGTCGGGTTGGCGCTGACGAACTCCACCTGGACCCGCTGACCCTGCCCGACGGTCGCCCGTCCGTAGGACGGGCCAGCCGATAGCACATCGCGGATCACCCGTTGCCACCAGGAACTCGCGACGAAGAGATTCAGGTATCCCGGCCCCGCAACCTCGACCTTGTCAACCAGAGCCGGGTCCAGGATCACCGCCTGCCGAAGGGCGGCGGCCACGTCCCGCGGCGATCGCCGGACCTGTTTCGCTAAAGCGAAACTGACCGTGGTGGAAAGATCTCCGAAGGCCGGATCCGGCGGATACTCCCAGGTGATCTCGGGTGCGGACACAGGCCGCCAGCCCTGCGCGTCAGCCGCGCGTGCCACCGCGTCGGCAATGGCATCGCTCAGTTGCTTCTTCAGTTGCTCCACAGGTGATCCTCAGTCTTCAGGAACCTGAAGTGAAAACATCTTTCTCAGACGCTCTCGCCGTTTTCTTCCTGCCTTCGGCCTTCTGCCTTCTGTCCTCCGCCGGCGGCCTGCTCCTGCTGTGCGCTCTCCGGGAACTCGAAGGCCCGGATCTCCATCTGGTCCAGCCCTATCTGCACCAGCTTCTCGATATTGAGGCCGGCTTCGACCGCCCGGACCTCCTCAACGTTGGAAAAGGTCGCAGGATGCCGCGGGACGAAGAGGCGGCAGCAATCCTGGTCTGGGATGATGGAGATCTCGTAGGTTCCCAGTTCCCTCGCCTGTTGCACGATCTCCTCCTTGTCGCTGCCGATCAGGGGTCGGAGCATGGGCATCCCCACCGCCTCCTCGATCACGGCCAGGTTCTCCAGCGTCTGGGACGCCACCTGCCCCAGACTCTCACCCGTCACCAGAGCTTTGGCCTGTTCCCGCCGGGCGATCGCTTCGGCGATCCGGCCCATGAGTCGCCGGTACAGAACGACACGCAGCGGGGCCGGGCCACCCACGACCACCTCGCGCTGGATCTCCCCGAAGGGGACGAGGTACAGGCGTGACACATACTGGAATCGCGTCAGCCTCTGCACCAGTTCCGCGGCCTTGCTGCGCGAGGTCCCATCCAGGAAGGGGAAGCTGTGAAAGTGCACGAAGACCACCTGGCACCCCCGCTTCATCAGGCGGTGGGCCGCCACGGGTGAATCAATCCCACCGGAAAGCAGGGAGACCACCCGGCCGCTCACCCCCACCGGAAGGCCGCCTGGTCCCGCCTCTCTTCTCAAGGAGAAGAAGAGATCCCGCGGCAACACCTCCACGTGGATGGTGAGTTCGGGACGCTCAAGGTCCACCCCCGCCTGGGTCTGCTCCTTCACGTAGGCGCCCAGTTCGCGGTTGATGTCCTCCGAGGTGAGGGGAAACTGCTTGAAGGCCCGTTTGCTCGCCACCTTGAACGAGCTGAACGTCCGGCCCTCGAGGGCCTTCGCCACGGCCGCCTTCAGGGCAGCCATGTCCCCCTCGACCCGCTCCGACAGGGCGAAGTTGGCGATGCCGAAGACCGAGCGCAGCCGCGCGCGGATCACCTCCCAGTCAGCATCGCGCGAAAGAGGAAGTACCATTCTGCCCGAGCGTTCCTCCACCTGGCGTACCCCCGTCCCCGCAGTGGCCTTGAGCAGGTTGGCCTCCAGCCGGCGCAGGAACAAGGGCTGGTTCTTCCCCTTGAGCCCGATCTCGTTGTAGTGGATCATCGCGCAACGCATGGGTCCTCCCTCGGGCGTTACGTTACCATCCTCCGGCGATGAACCCAAGGGGAAAGTCCGCTGGCCCGGGGGCGCGAGCCAGGCGATCCTGGCCAGTCGGCATTCGCGATCGGCATCCGCTCTTCCTGGCGGGATCGGCGTGGGCCCCGCCCCCCACATCGATAGCAAATGGCGAAGCACCTTCAGAACTCACACCAGCCCCTGTCCCTCTGCACGACCAGAAAGGCTCCCCTCGCCCGTGCCCCCCTGGCCGGCCAACGATTCCAGCCTGGTCAGAAAGATCTCAACCAGCTTGCAGACCTGCGGATGGGTAAGGACCGATTCACAGTAGGTGATGCCGAGATTCAGCCTGTCTCGAAGAGTGTAGGGAACCAAGAGGAGAGGGAAGGCCGGCCCGGTCGCCCCAGCACCGATGAAATCGAGGATGTGGTCACCCGCCCCCGCGAACCCGGAGGTATCAATCCTGACACTGCTCAGGCATGCCGAAAGCGGATACACCTTTCGATACCACGCGCGCGTGCCCGTGAAGGAAAAGCACCGCCAGAGCAGGGTAAGGATCCGGAGGCGATTTCCTGGAGGGTGATGGATTCGAAAGGGTCATACCGGTAGCGCGCCTGTTTCCGATCCAGCACCAGCGTTCCGACGCCTGCCTGATGGCAGGCGGTCTGGATCGCAAACCGGAGCAACGTCACATCCGCAGGGCCGCGCAGTCGGATGACGTACACGGCGTTGTACGGATGCACCTCTTCCCACAGCGCCATGACTTGCTGGAACAAGTTCAGCTTGCGCGCGTTTCCCCTGAAACGGAACACACGACGGTCCTCCCGCCACACGCTCATGGCTTAATTCCTTCTTCCCTGAAGGCTTCGCCTCTGTTTCTTCCGGTGACCAACGCCCCTTCAGCCTGCCTCCGGACGCATCCAAAAGCGGTGGATGCCTCGCAGTTGCATCGAATGCCGAGCGGCGAACCACTCGAAGGCGTCACGCAGGGATTCGGAGAGCGCACGCGGACGAAAAGAGAGTTCCTCGCGGGCTCGCCGCGAATCATAGAACCAGGTGAAGCGATGCAGGCGCACGTGCTGAAACGAAGGATAGGCCTCTCGCTGCCGGACCTGCGCCCGGATCTCCGCGGCTGCCGCCAGGAGCCATTCGATCCAGATTGGAATCGTCGGGATGGGACGAGGACGCATGCCCGAGGCCGAAGCCAGCAGGCGCACCAGCGCCGGAAACAGAAGATTCTCGCCTCCCAGGATGTAGCGACGGCCGGACTGTCCTCGCTCGGCCGCCAGGAGGTGCCCCACGGCGACATCCCGAACGTCCACCAGGTTCAGGCCGCCGGGGGGAACCACGAGGATCTTCCCCTTCCAGAACCGCAGACAAAACCTGCCCATGATGGACCCCGCATGGTCCTCGGGTCCCACCAGATAGCCGGGATTCACCACGATCACCTCGCGACCCTCCGCAGCCGAAGCCAGCGCCTGTTCCTCGGCGGTCCTCTTGGCCTGCACATAATCCACCCGAAGCCGGGGGATGTTCCACGGGTCATCCTCCGTCAAAAGCCGCCCCTGCGAGGCGCCAACGGCAACGACGCTCGATGTATGCACGATGCGCGCCCCGGGGGGAGCGGCCTCCAACACATTGCGGGTGCCGCTGACGTGCACATCGTGGAGTCGGGCCAGGGACGGTCCCCAGACCGCCAGGAGCCCGGCCGTGTGGAAGATCACGTCGCACCCGGCGCAGGCGGCCCGAACGAAGGGAGCATCCCGGATGTCGCCGAAGCAATTCTCGACCGACTCGTGCCGGCAGACGGGATGCGTGAGGGCAGGCGGAAGCGACAGGCTGCGCACCCGGGCGCCGAGCGCGACGAGCCGCTCGATGATCTGGAAACCGAGGAAGCCGGTTCCACCGGTCACGCAAACCCGCTTTTCCCTCCAGGCCGAACCGTCCTGCGTCATCGGTCCGCTTCCGGACCGCACCAGAAGTAGAACGGGATGTTCCCGCGCCAGAATCTGTGGCACCACGTCCCGAAGAGGCTCCGGGAGAGATCTCCCGGTCCGACGACGCTCGCAGGATTCACTACCACCACATCCAGACCCCCGCGCGCAGCCTCCAGTGCGACATCTTCCGCCACCCGTTTCGTGGTCACGTAGGGAACGGCAAGGCGGTCCAGGTCCCAGCGGGCGTCTTCATCAAGTACCTCCGGGCGGGTGCTGGCCCCCACGGCCACGATCGAGCTGGTATGCACCAGCCGGCGAACGCCGGCCGATCGGGCCGCCTGCAGCACCTGCCGTGTTCCATTGACATTGACCCGCCGAAAGAGATCCCAGTCTTCCCTGAAATGTACGAGCCCGGCAACATGGAAGACGACCTCGCAACCATCGCATGCCCTGGCGACGGCTGACAGGTCTTCAACCTCCCCCTCGACACACGTGGCCCCGGTCGTCGAAAGGCGTGAGAGTTCCTTTCTTGTGCCGCTGCGATGCGTGAAGAGAGAACGCGAAGGCCCGAGGTGGGAGTGCACGGAGCCCCTGGCATTTTACCGCCCGGGCAGGATCCGCTGGCAGGATCCTGGGCCGAGTTGAGGCGCGCGTCACCGATTGGACCCGATGAGAACGGCACCCACAAGACCGCGGGCGGTGGATTCGACCTTCAGGGCGGGGCGGCCAAGGCGGGCTGACAGGTCGGCCAGCCGGGCGTCGTCCAGGAAGATGTCCTCGTCCTCTTTGAAGGCCACTGACGGAAGCAGAACGGCGTCCCCGAGCCTGTCCCATTGACCGTTGAGTGTGTTCTGGATGTCCGTTCCGGTCAATAGGCCGGCGCAGGTCACGGAGCCGCCGAAGAACTTGTTGACCACCGGCATCAGCTCGACGGCGAGGCCGTCGATCTCGTTCAATCGGGCGACGACGCCCTGGAGGATCGGATTCGCCAGCACACCTGTGATCACGGAGAATCGGCGACTCGGGGAAACGGTGAGGGGGAGTCGGCGTTCGAGGCGCCGGAACTCGTCCAGGAACTTCCGGCAGCCACCGACGCCATTGCCGAGCTGCGGATACCCCTCATACGTCCGGCCGGCGGGAAACGGCCGACCCGCCAACAAGTAGAACTCGTCGGAGGGAGAGGCAAAACGGGTACCCAGCTCCCTGAGGAAGCGCCGCCGCCAGGGCTCCCCCCAGGCCAGGAGAGACCGGGCATACTCTGGGTCCGGAGACTTCAGGACCGGGAGCTTCTCGCGGTATTGGGTGAGCCCCACGGGGACGAGGGCTACCGTCTCGACGAACGGATGAAACCGCGCCAGATCCTTCAGGCTCTTGGCCAGGTGCTCGCCGTCATTGACGCCCGGACACAGGACCACCTGGGTATGCATGCGGATGCGCCCCGCCGCGAAGGTGGCAATCTGCTCCAGGACATCTGGGGCCGTGGGATTTCCCAGGATCCGGTTGCGCAGCGCCCGGTCGGTGGCATGCACCGAGATGTACAGCGGGCTCAGCCGCTGCCCCACGATCCGATCCATGTCCGCCTGGCCGAGGTTGGTCAAGGTGGCGAAATTGCCGTTGAGGAAGGAAAAGCGGTAATCGTCGTCCTTGAAATACAGGGCCCGGCGCATCCCCCGGGCGTTCTGGTGGGCAAAGCAGAAGGCGCACTTGTTGTTGCAGGCCCGCATCTTGAGCGGATCCACCTCGAGGCCCAAGGGAAGATCCTCCGGCTTCTCAAGGCGGGCCCAATGCTCCGCGCCATCCCCATCTCGCCAGACGAGGTCCACACGCTCGGCCGTCTCTCTGAAGCGGAGGTCCAGGGGGTCCTGCACCGGGTGACCGTTCACGCTCACGAGGACAGACCCCGGGACCACCCCGGCCCGCCTGGCGGGACTGCCCGGCTCTACGTTCAGGATGGTCAGCCGCTTCATCGCGGAGTCTGCTCCGGTGCTTGCGGAAGAAGCGCCCACACTTCCGGGATCAGGACTCGAAGGATCGCCGCCGTGGGAACGGCGAGCAGAATGCCCCAGACTCCGAGGAGCTTCCCGGCGGCCAGCACGGTCACCAGCACCACCAGAGGGTGCAGCCCGATCCGGTGGCCGACGACCCGCGGCGTGATCACGAAGGCGTCCAGCATGTACACCCCGGCATAGACCGCCGCGACCAGGAGGCCATGACTCACGTCGCCGAACTCGAGGAACGCCAGGAGCACGGCCGTGACCGTGCTGAGCATCGGGCCGATATAGGGGATGAACGTCGCCAGGCCCGAGGCCACGGCCATCACGATCGCCAGCTTCATCCCGACCAAGGCGAGGCCCACGCCCAGCAGGACCGCCACGACCGCGCACACCGTCGCCTGGCCCCGCAGAAACTGTCGCAGGGCCCCATCCATTCCGGAGGTGACCCGTTCCAGCCAGGCCCGCTGCGCGCCGGATAGGCGGCGCAGGAGACGGGCCTTCACTTCGGGGCCCTCCTGAAGGAAGAACACCCAGAACATCGGGATGATCAGGAGATCCAGGACGGTGGTGACGAGCCCGACCACGCTGGATGCCGCGGCAGCCACCATCGCCTGCGCCCGCTGGGTGAGCCACGGCCCCCACCCGCCGCGGAGACCCCAGAGTTCCCGGGCCGCCTCTGGAAGCGTGGCGGGGAGCTGGATCCCCACGGTCGCCTGGAGGCGCGGGACGACCTGTGCGTAGGCCTCGGCCGCCTTGCCTGGGAGGGTGGCGGCCGCCCAGCGGAGCTCCGCGGCGACTCGCGGTCCCAGCGCCGCCAGCGCAGCGGTCAGGAGGAGGGCGAGAGCCGCTCCCACACAGATGATGCCCCGCCCGCGCCCCCCCACGAGCCGTGCCAGCCGCGTCACGGGGGGGTCCAGGACATACGCCAGGACGAAAGCCAGGAGGATCAGGAGCAGGAGCGTTCGCAGTTGGTAGATCAGGACGAGAGCCAGGGCGGCACCGATCAGGGCCGCGATCCGGATCGCCCAGCGCACCCGGTCGTTCATCACAGATCGTTCAGGAGCCGGGCCCCCCGATAGATGTAGTCCAGGCCCGAGGCAATTGTGAGGGCCAGTGTCACGACGGTCAGCGGCAGGATGGCCGGCTTCACGTCCGGGAGGA
>JACQVO010000010.1 GCA_016209725.1 Candidatus Methylomirabilota bacterium
CTTTTGTCGTTAGCCGCCTGTCGGTCGCTCCACGTGCCCGCCGAACTTCTGCCGCATGGCCGAGAGGATCTTCTCGGCAAAGGTGTGGCCCTGGCGGGACCGGAAGCGCGTGTACAGCGAGGCCGACAGGACGTCGGCCGGCACGGCCTCCTCGATCGCCGCCATGATGGTCCAGCGCCCCTCGCCGGAATCCTGGACGACGCCGGTGTAATTCGACAGGGTGGGGTTCTCCAGGAGCGCGCCGGCCGTCAGATCCAGCAGCCACGACCCCACGACGCTGCCGCGCCGCCACACCTCGGCGATGTCGGCGATATTGAATTCGTAGCGGAGTTCGGGTGGCAGGTCCTTCGCGTTGGCGTTGTGCAGGATGTCGAGGCCCTCGGCGTAGGCCTGCATCAGGCCGTACTCGATGCCGTTGTGGATCATCTTGGCGAAGTGGCCCGCGCCGGCCGGCCCGCAATGGAGGTACCCGTCCTCGGCCGTTCCGGACGCCCGCTCGCGGCCGGGGGTGCGGGGGATGTCGCCGCGGCCGGGCGCCAGCGCCTTGAAGATGGGGTCGAGGCGTTTCACGACCTCCGGCTCGCCGCCGATCATCAGGCAGTAGCCCCGCTCCACGCCCCAGATGCCGCCGCTCGTCCCCACGTCCACATACTGGATCCCCTGTGCCTTGAGCCGGGAGGCGCGGCGGACGTCGTCCTTGTAGTAGGAGTTGCCCCCGTCAATGATGGCGTCGCCTGCTTCCATGCGCTGGGCCAGCGCCGCGACCGTCTGCTCCGTGGCCTCGCCGGCCGGCACCATGAGCCACGCCGCCCGGGGCTTTTTCAGCGTGGCCACGAACTCGTCCAGCGTCCCGGCACCTGTGGCGCCCTCGGCGGCCAGCGTCTGCACGCTTTCGGGATTCCGGTCGTACACGACGCAGGCATGGCCCGCTTTCATCAGGCGCCGGACCATGTTGGCGCCCATCCGGCCAAGGCCGACCATTCCGATCTGCATCGTCTGCGCTCCTTTCTCCGCCTCACCCCAGTCCTCTCCCGGGCACCAGGTACCCTCTGGATGAGGTGCGGGAGAGGGGGCGGCGTGAGGCATGAGATCCCTTGTTGCTACGCGAGTGCCTGCCGAACCGCCGCCTGGAGCGTCATAAGCCCCGCCCGCACGTCCGCCCCCAGGTGCACCCGCAGCGCGCGGCGCCCCCGCTCCGCCAGGACCTGGAAGTCGCCCCGGGCCTGGGCGGCCTTGACGACGCCGAAGGTGTATTTCTGCCCGGGCACGGGCAAGTCCTTCGCGTCGTCACAGGTGAACTGGAGGAAGACCCCGCTGTTGGGCCCTCCCTTGTACGCCTGCCCCGTGGAATGCAGGAAGCGCGGGCCGAAACCCAGACAGGTGGCCACACGCCTCGCATCCCGGACGGCATGCCGGATCGCCTGAAGCTGCCGCTCGTGGGCATCGTTCATCTCGAGGTAGGCCAAGAGCGCCAGGTAATCTCCCGGCTGGATCCGGTTGAGGTGCGCCCGCAGGTAGCCGTTGAGCGAGGCGTCGCGGCCCACAGCCTTGGCCAAGTCGGCGGCGTTCCTTTCGTCGGTGTAGAGCTTGATACCGTTGCTCTGGAACATCGGCCGTTCCGCCGGCAAGGAGCCGGTCTTCTCATACTCGGCGGTCAGGCGGCGAGTGGCCACCTTGCTCGCCTCGACATCCGGTTGATCGAAGGGGTTGATGCCGATGATTGCCCCGGCCACGGCCGTCGCGATCTCCCATCGGAAGAACTCCCCGCCCAGGGCGTGTCCGTCGGGAACGCTGATCCGGACTACCGGCTGCCCCGCCTGCTCGAGCCGCGTCACGGCCGTATCCTGGGCGGGGTCGGGCGCGGATTCCAGGCGCACGTACACGAACAGGCGGTCGCTCCCGTACACCTCGGGCGGGCCCACCGCCTCGCGGTCCACGGGGATGATGCCCTTGCCCTGCTTGCCGGTGGATTCCGCCACGAGCTGCTCCAGCCACGCGCCGAGGTCCCAGATCCCGGGCGAGGTGATGATGGTCAGCTTGTTCCGCTCGTTCCTGGCCGCGACACCCATGATGGTTCCCAGCACGACGCCGGGATTGTCCTCGGCCGGGACGCACGAGGCACAACTCTGCACCATTTCCTCGGCGCGGTCCAGGAACTTCCGCACGTCCACCCCCATGACCGCGGAGGGGACCATGCCGAAAGTCGACAGGGCCGAGTAGCGCCCGCCGATGCTCGGCAACCCGGCGAAGATGTGGCGGAAGCCGTCCCCCTCCGCCAGCTGCTGCATCTTGGAGCCGGGGTCGGTGATGGCGAAGAAACGCTTGCCCACCTCCGTGGCGCCGACCACCTGCTTCGCCCGCTCGAAGAAGTACTGCTTGAAGATGTTCGGCTCGAGCGTGCTGCCCGACTTGCTGGACACAATGAACAGGGTCTTGGCCAGGTCCACCCGGCGCTCGACTGCCAGAATCTGGGCCGGATCGGTCGAGTCCAGGACATGCAGGTCCGGATACCCCGGCTGCCGCCCGAAGGTCAGCTTCATCACTTCGGGGCAGAGGCTCGACCCCCCCATGCCCAGGAGCAGGGCGTGGGAGAAGCCCCCGCGCTTGACCTCGTCCGCGATTCCCGTCAGATGCTGGATGTGGGCCAACTGGTCCTCGGTGATCCCCAGCCAGCCGAGCCAGTTGGCCTCGTCGCCGCCGGTCCACAGCGAGGCATCGCGGGCCCACAGCTTCCGCACCTTGCCCTGGGCCTGCCAGTCGCGCAGCGAGTCCTTGACAGCCGCGGCCAGGGGCGCGGGCAACGCGGAGGTCGGGCGGCCGGAGACCGTAGCGGCCTTGGCCCTGCACCGTTTCTCCACTGCCCCAAGCAGCTTGTCGAAGGCCTCGACGAAGAGTTGGACGCCCTCCTCCAGGAGCTTGCCGGTGACCTCCGTCATCGAGATCCCGACCTTCTCCAGGACGGCCATGGTGTCGTGGGCCTCCTCCAGCCCCTCCTCGAGGCCCGCCCGCGGCCGGCCGTGGTCACGAAAGGCCTCGAAGGTGGCCGGCGGGATCGTGTTGACGGTGTCGGCCCCGATGAGTTCCTCCACGTACAGCACGTCCCGGTAGTTCGGGTTCTTGGTCCCGGTGCTCGCCCACAGGAGGCGCTGGGTCTGGGCCCCCTTGAGGGCCAGGGCCTGCCAGCGCGGGCTGCGGAAGATCTCCTGGTATCGCCGGAAGGTGAGCCTGGCGTTGGCGATGGCGACCTTGCCCAGGATACTGCGTAAGAGGGCCCGCTCCGCCGCGCCCTGGGTGGTCTGCAGCCGGGCAGCCGCGATGGTATCGATGGCGGTGTCGATCCGGCTGATGAAGAAGCTGGCGACGCTGGCCACGCGGCTCACGGCACCGCCCTGGGCGGCCAGCTTCTCCAGGCCGGCGATGTAGGCCTGGGCGACCTCTTCGTAGGTCCGCTGCGCAAAGAGCAGGGTCACGTTGACGTTGATCCCTTCATTGATGAGCTGCTCGATGGCGGGGATGCCCTCCGGCGTGGCGGGGACCTTGATCATCACGTTGTCGCGGCCGACCGCCTTCCAGAGCCGCCGTGCCTCCTCGAGGGTCTTCCGGGTATCCCGGGCGAGATAGGGCGACACCTCCAGGCTGACGTAGCCGTCGCGCCCCCTGGTCTGGTCGTACACGGATCGGATGACGTCGGCGGCGTCCTGGATGTCCTGGATGGCCAGGTGCTCGTACAGCCCCATGGCATTCAGGTCTGGCCGCCGCCGCAGCTCGTCCAGGGCGGCAGAGTAATCGGTGCTGCCGGCGATGGCCTTCTCGAAGATGGCGGGATTCGAGGTGACGCCGCCCAGGCCGTCCTCCTCGATCATCTTCGTCAACTCACCGCTCACGATCAGGCCGCGCCGAATGTTGTCCAACCACACGGATTGCCCATAACCCTGCAGTGACTTCAACGGATTCATGTCATCCCCTCGTTTTGCCCCTTGTGGCAGGTTTGAAGTTCGTGGAGTGGTGCGGCCGGCTGCCTTCGGGATGGCCGGGCCGCGCCGCTCTGTTTCACGATGCTCTGGTGTGGGACACTAGTTGCCCCTTGGCGGCAGCCACGATGTTCTCCACCGTGAAGCCGAACTTCTTCTGCAGTTCCTTGAGCGGGGCCGAGGCGCCAAAGGTCCGCATGCCGACGCTTCGTCCGCCGGCGCCCACGTACTCCGCCCAGCCGAACGTCCCGGCCTGTTCCACGGAGACCCGGGCGGTGATCGCGGGCGGGATCACGCTGTCCCGGTACGCCTGGTCCTGGCGTTCGAACAGCTCCCAGGACGGCATGCTCACGACCCGGGCATTGATCCCCTCGACCTTCAGTTTCTCGTAGGCCTGGACGCACAGGGACACCTCGCTCCCGCTGGCCAGGAGCAGGACGTCGGGCTTGCCGTCCGGGGAATCGGCCAGGACATAGGCGCCCCGGGCGACGCCGGCGGCCGGCCCGAACACGGCGCGGTCCAACGTCGGGAGCGCCTGGCGGCTGAGGATCAGGGCCACCGGCTCGTGGGGCAGTTGCATGATCACGCGCCAGGCCTCGATGATCTCGTTGGCGTCCGCCGGCCGCAGCGTGATCAGGCCGGGGATGGCTCGCAGCGAGGCGAGCTGCTCGATGGGCTGGTGGGTGGGCCCGTCCTCGCCGACGCCGATGGAGTCATGGGTGAAGATGTGGATCACCGGGATCTCCATCAGGGCGCTGAGGCGGATGGCGGGCCGGGCGTAATCGCTGAAGATCAGGAAACCGGAGCCAAACGGGCGGACCTTGCTGAGGGACAGGCCGTTCAGGACCGAGCCCATGGCGTCCTCCCGGATCCCGAAGTGGAGGTTCCGCCCAGCCCGATCCTGGGCCGAGAGATCTCCTGCCCCGGCAAAGGTCAGGCGGGTCTTGGTGGATGGTGCGAGGTCGGCCGACCCGCCGATAAGCCAGGGGACCTTCCGGGCAATGGCGTCCAGGACCTTGCTGGAGGCGTCGCGGCCCGCTACACCCTTGGGGTCGGCGGGGAATGTCGGCAGCTCCTCGTCCCAGCCGCCGGGGAGCTGGCGGTGCTGCATCCGGTAGAGCTGATCCGCCAGGTCAGGATACGACTTGCTGTACTCCTCGAATCTGGCCATCCAGGCGTTCCGGAGGGTCCGGCCCCGTTGGCCCATCCCTGATTGGAAGTGCTCCCGGACTCCGTCGGGGACCAGGAACTTGGCGTCCTCGGGCCAGCCGTAGGTCCGCTTGGTGAGGCGGATCTCCTCTTCGCCCAGCGGCTCCCCGTGGGCGGCGCTGGTATCCTGCTTGTTGGGCGAGCCGTAGGCGATGTGGCTGTCCACGATGATCAGGGTCGGCCGGTCCTGGGTGTTCCCGAAGGTGCGGAAGGCCCGCTCTAGCATCTCGAGGTCGTTGGCGTCCCCGACCCGGGTGACGTTCCACCCGTAGCCGATGAAGCGGGTGGCGACATCCTCGCTGAAGGCCCAGTCGGTATGACCCTCGATGGTGATCTTGTTGTTGTCGTAGATCCAGCAGAGGTTGGACAGCTTCAGGTGGCCGGCGAGCGAGGCGGCCTCGCCCGAGACTCCCTCCATCATGCAGCCGTCGCCGCAGAGGGCGTACACGTCGTAATCGAACATCTCGAAGCCGGGCCGGTTGAAGCACCGGGCCATCCACGTCCCGGCGATGGCCATGCCGACGCTGCTGGCCACGCCCTGCCCCAGCGGCCCGGTGGTCGTCTCGACGCCGGAGGTCCAGCGGTACTCCGGGTGGCCGGGGCACTTGCTCTCGATCTGGCGAAACCGCCGGATGTCCTCCAGGCGGACCGACGGGTCGCCCAACCGCTCGTACTGGGGGTTCACGGCCTTGACGCCCGTGAGGTGGAGCATGGAGTAGAGCAGCATCGAGGCGTGCCCGACGGAGAGGACGAACCGGTCGCGGTTGGGCCAGATCGGATCCTCGGGGTCAAAGCGCAGGAAGCGCTGCCACAGGCAATAGACCACCGGCGCCAGGGCCATGGCCGTGCCGGGGTGGCCGGAGTTGGCCTGCTGGACCGCATCCATGGACAGCGTGCGGATGGTATTGACGCAAAGCTCATCCACCGACCTGTTCATCATGACCACGTTCCCCTCACCTCACGCCAAAATGCGTCCCAGTATTTATGCTCAGGACGACTTACACGGTCAGGTTACCCACCTCATCTACCGTGGCAGCAGAGCCCAGACCTTTTCCTCGATCGGGTGCACACGGAGTCCGGTAATACCAGCGGTGGAGCCGTTCGGGGCCAAGACCCAGGAAGAACAGGAGACGGAGGCTCCACATCAGGAGGATCGTCCAGAGCACTCCCTCCTGCTCCCACCTCCGGGCAGAGGTCGTCACCCGAAGGCGGAGACAGGCCAGGCGACCTCTTCGTTTCAAGCGGCGGGTCAGCTCCACATCCTCCATGAGTGGGATGTCCGGGTATCCGCCCAAGGCCGCAAAGACTTCCCGTTTGACAAAGATGGCCTGATCCCCCGTGAATATCCCGGTGACCCGGGACCGGAGATTCATCAGGGCTGCGATCGCCCGAAAGACCGGACGGGGATTGTCGAAACGAACGTCGAAGCGTCCCCCCACAACCGCAGGATCGGCAACGGCATCGGTGACGGCCGCATGGGCCCCGTCGGGGAGGCGCGTGTCGGCGTGCAGGAACAGGAGGACTTCCCCCTGTGCCACTTCCGCTCCGGCGTTCATCTGCCTGGCCCTTCCCGGCTCAGTGGAGAGCAGCCGCACCCGGGGGAATCGCCGAACCAGGTCCCGGCTCCCCCCGTCCACCACAATGACCTCGGCCCACGGGCAGACTGCCCGCAGGTGGAGGAAAAGCTCCTCCAGATGGTCGGCCTCGTTCAGCGTCGGGATGATGATGCTCAGCATCTCAGGCGTCCCTCCAGAGGACTCCCTCCCCGGGCCAAGCCTGCCGGAAGTGTTTTCCGAGAAGCCCGGCCCCCTGGCGGCGTTCTCTGCCCTGATCCCACCCCCGAGAAGATCGCCCGGAACGTGACTTCGCCGCATCAGCCACCGGGGGAGTAGAGAGACCAGGACGATGAGAATGCCGGCGATTCC
>JACQVO010000081.1 GCA_016209725.1 Candidatus Methylomirabilota bacterium
CGTCATGGCGCTCTGGGATCAGTTCGCGGCCTTCAAGTACCATCGCGGACTCACTCACTCGCTCTTCGGTGGAATCCTCCTGGCCCTGCTGGTCGCTTGGCCGATTTACGAGTGGGGAGGCTACAAGAGGTACCGGGAGCTCGTGGGCTTGGTCTACCTCGGGATCCTGACCCACATCGGCCTGGACCTCATCACGTCCTTCGGTACCATGGCCGTCTACCCTCTGAGTTCGACTCGCTTCGCCTTGGACCTGGCCTTCATCGTAGACCCCCTCCTTACCGCCGCGTTCGCCGTACCGCTGGTGGTGGCGTGGCGGCGTCCCCATCTCGCGACTCGCGCGGTGCGGATCGGCCTGGCCGCGGCGGTCCTTTACCTCTCGCTGGCGGCCGGGGCCAAGGCCGTGGCCAAGACACGGTTCACCACGGAGCTGGGCCAGCGGGTGATCGCGACGGACCGCATCGCGGTGGTGCCCCGACTGTTTAGCCCTTTCCGCTGGATGGCCGTGGCCGAGGCGCCTGGCCGCCTGTACCAGGCTACGGTGACACCTTGGCCTGGTGACCCGATAGACCTTCGCTTCTACAATCAAGCGGCCCGGAACAGCTATGTCGCGCGGAGCGATGCCGTGGAGTCGGTACGCCTTTTTCTCGGGTTCGCCCGCTTTCCTTGGACCCGTTACGTTCAGCGGGGCGACGACCACATCGTGGAATACCGCGACATTCGCTTTGGGGCGGAGCGGGCGGCCAACGATATGGTGCTCCGCGTGGTGATGGATGCGTCGGGGATCGTGAAACGTGTGGACTTCAATCACCGCTTCTGACGTCTGGTCTGTTGACATGCCGGGAGATGGAGCATGAGGCTGGCGGGCCTCAATGCCACGGTTGCGCTGCCCATCCTCCTGGGGATAGGTTGGCCCGGATCCGCCGGCCAGTCAGGGGACGTGGTCCTTGTTGCCGCAGAGGACTCGCGGAATGTCGTGGTCGTGGATGGAGCGGAGAGGAAGGTCGTCGGTACGTTTTCGCTGGGGGTCTCACCCCACAACTTCGCTCTCCGAGCGGATGGGAAGCTGCTCCTGGCTACCGCCCCGGCGGCCGGCGAGCTCGTGGTACTGGACCTGCCGGGCCCCCGGGTTCAGGGCCGCCTCAACCTGGGTAAGAAGCCCCACAGCGCGGTTTTCCTGTCGGACGGCACGGCGTATGTGACCTATGAGGGGGTCCCGATGATCCGCCGGGTGGACCCGACGACACTCTCGGTCAAAGCGGAGGTCTCCCTCCCGGAGCCACCACACAACGTTGCCGTGAGCCCGGAGAGCCAGATCGCCCTTGTCACGAGCCAGGGGTCGAGTCGGATCTGGCTGGTGAACCTCCAGGGTGACCAGGTCGCGGGGAAGATCCAAACGGCCGGCAGCCCGCACGACGTTGCGTTCGAGCCAAAAGGGCAGGTCGCCTGGATCACGAACTGGGAGTCTTCCCTCGTTTTCCGGCTGGACCTCGGATCCCTGCGCACCATTGCCGTGCCCACGAGCGGCAAGAGTCCCCATCACCTGGCGGTGACGCCTGATGGGAAGGAAGTCTGGGTGACGAACCATCGCTCCGGAGATGTGACGGTCATCGACACGGTTGGTCGGGAGGAGACTGCCCGTATCCCGGCGGGCAAGGGGCCTCATCACATTGCATTCTCTCGGGATGGACGACGGGCCTACGTCGCTAACAACGGGTCGGGGGACGTCACTTTCATTGATGTCGCGACGCGGCGAGTCGTGGGGCAGATCCCCGCCGGAGACGGATTGCACGGCGTGGCGGTTTGGTAGTGTGCATAGTTGGGATGGGCGAAGGCTGGGGGCTATCCCGTGGCTGATGAGAAGGTGGTGAAGGGAGCATATGGGGAAGAAGCCCCCAGCCTGGATGCCACCATCTGGTCCCGGCGGGATATCTTCTCGCTTGCCGGATGGGGCGGGGTTCTCGGGGTGATCGGAGCCTCGCTCTTGGGCTTCACCCGGTTCATGTTCCCACGCGTGCTCTTCGAGCCCAGTCCGGTCTTCGCAGCCGACCAACCGGAGAACTTCGCGGCGGGTACCGTGGACGAGCGATGGAAGAAAGGCGAACGCGTCTGGATTGTCCGCCGCGACGACGGGAGCTTTTACGCCCTGCTGGCCATCTGTACTCACCTCGGCTGTACCCCCAATTGGTTCAGCGCCGAGGACAAGTTCAAATGTCCCTGCCACGGGAGCGGATTCAAGCGCGACGGGACAAACTTCGAGGGTCCTGCCCCCCGGCCCTTGGATCGGGTCAGGCTGAGCATCTCCCCGGAGGGGCTGCTGGTCGTGGACAAGGGGCAGATCTTCCGGATGGGTCCGGGAGTGGACCCCGACCAGCAGTACCCTCAGAGTATCCTGCGGGCATAAAGAGGCCACACGCAGGACGAGCAGGAGCGGATCCAACTTCATGTCGCACGATCCAGGAGCCGCGATGTCCACCCCAGTCAGGTGGCCCGAGGGGTCAATGATGGAGAAGGGATTATCCGCCAGGCAGCGTTCCATCATCAAACAACACTTTGATCCGCGCAGCCCCGGCCAGTTACGCACATCGCCGGTGGGACCGGGTACTGGCCTCCAAGCTCCCGTGCAGGCCCGCGATCCGGTCTGCGGCCGCCTCATCGAGACGTCGGTGGAAGCCGGCACGCGCGTCTTTGTACACCGGGAACGGCTCTACTTTTTCTGCGGGATGGACTGCCGGGACCGGTTCGCCAGTATGCCGGAGCGGTTTACCGGCAGTAAGGCCGATGGGGGACCGGGCCGACGATCACGAAGGCGAGTCAGGTGATGTATCGAAGGCGTCTCTGGGGAATGGCCAGCCTGGTGGCGCTGGTATAGCTCGTGCCAGAAGCCGCCGCCTCCGAATGCCCTGCGCGGATGCAACAGGTGCAGGCGGCGATTGACAGGGCCGAGCAATTGCTCCAGGACAGGAATGTCTCACGGGGTGGATTGGGAGGTCCGCCTGGCACATGCCCGCAGGCTCTTGGAGGCGACAATCCAGCACCACGCCGAAGGGGCCCTCTCTCCAGACGGCAAGATGATCGTCTTCACTTCCCATCGGGAGGGCGACCTGGATCTGTACCTGATGAACGCCGACGGGAGCAAGCGGCGCCAGGTCACGGACCTGAAGGCGGCCAGCTTCGCGCCGTTCATGCACCCGAATGACCAGAAGATCATTTTCTCGTCGAATCTGCACGATCCGTCTGGCCGGTCCTTCGCCCTGTATCTCGTCAACACGGACGGGATCGGTCTCGAGCGGGCGACCTATGCGGAGACGTTCGCCAGCTTCCCTATGGTCTCCCCGGACGGGAAGCGTCTGGTGTTCGCATCCTCGCGCCATGCGTGCGTCCCAAGCGAGTTCAACATCTTCCTGGCCGACTGGGCCGCGTAAGGGACGGAGTGGATGAGACTGGGGATAAGTCGGGTCAACCCAGGCCGGGCGGTGGTTGCTGTGGTGGCGACGCTCTCGTTCGGCTGGCCTGTCGAGGCGAGCGAACGCGTGGGGGGCGTCGCCGGGAGGGTCGTCGTGGGGGGCGGCAACTCCCGACCGTCGCGTCTTCCGGTGACGAAGCACCGGAGCGTGTGTGGAGACCGGAAGTGGTCCGAGGACTTCCTGGTGTCTCGTGACGGCGATCTGGCGAATGTTGTGGTGACGATAGAGGGTGCGCCTGCGGCATATCGGCCCCCTCAGACGACGGCAGTCCTTGACAACCGGGAGTGCGTTTTTGTCCCCCACGTGCAGGTGGCGGCGGCGGGCCAGGCGATCGAGATCCGGAACAGCGACCGGATCATCCATACGGCCCACGCCTATGACGCGGCGAACCGCACGCTGTTCAACGTGGCGCTGCCGGTCTACAAACGCTTGGTCCGCCGCACCCTCGGGCGCCCCGGGATTTACCGGATCGCGTGTGACGTCGGGCACACCTGGATGTCAGCCTACATCGCGGTTGTGGATCACCCATATTCGGCAGTGACCGACCGGTTGGGCGGATTCCAGATTTCCGGCGTGCCGCCGGGGACCTACCGTCTCCGCTTCTGGCACGAGCGGCTGGGGATTCGGGAAGAACCGCTGGTCGTCAAACCCGCGAGCGAGGCGAGCGTGCGCTTGGTCTGGCGCGCGGACGACGCGGAC
>JACQVO010000078.1 GCA_016209725.1 Candidatus Methylomirabilota bacterium
CCCCCGACCACCCAATCCACCGCAGGTCCCACCCAGGTGTCGAGGATCCGATCGACCCATCCCTTCAGGGCAGGCTGCGCCCCGTTCTGCGCTTCCGGAGTCGCCATGAGCGTCTCCCGGGCCGGGCCGGCCCTGGAGGGCAGCCCCGGCCCGCATGACTTTACTTCACGGGATACTTCGCCTTCATGGCCTGGGTGTCCTTCAGCAGGGCCTGGAGGACATCCTTGGGGAACGTCTCTCCGGCCTTGTCATAGACGGACTTGCTGGCCCGGGCGAAGGCGGAGACGTCCGGCTTGATGACCGTCGCCCCCTTGGCCTTCATCTCCTCCAGCATCTTGTCGTCCTCGTCGACGACGGCTTTGCGATGCCAAGCAGAGGCCTCCAGCGCCGCCTTCTGGACGGCGGCCTGGTCGGCCGGCGAGAAGGACTGCCAGCGTTTCTCCGTGATGCTCAAGGGGATCGGGGCATAGATGTGGTTGGTGAGGGAGATGTTCTTGGCCACTTCATAGAATTTCTGAACGTGGATGGTCGGGATCGGATTCTCCTGCGCATCCACCACTCCCTGCTGGAGCGAAATGTAGGTCTCGCCCAGGGACATCACGGTGGGATTCGCGCCCAGGGCGGACCAGAGCCAGACATAGACCTCGCTCTTGGCGATCCGGATCTTCATGCCCTTTACGTCTGCAGGGACCCGGACCGGCTTGTTGGCTGTGAGCTGGCGAAACCCGGCCTCGAAGACGGACAGGACCCGCATGTTCTTGGCCTGCAGCTTGGCGAACCACTCCTTGACCCAGGGCGAGGTGTCGTAAAGCGCCCAGCCCTGTTCGTAGCTCTCCACTAGGTAGGGCAGCGCGAGGAGGCCAAGCTCAGGCAACTGGTTGGCATAGATCGCAATCCCGCTGACGGCGAAGTCGATCGCCCCCAGCTTCACTTGTTCGAGGAGCTTGGGGTCGCTGCCCAGGGTCCCGCTGTGGTGAACCTCAACCGTGTAACGCCCCTGCGTGTACTCCTTCACCTTGTCGGCGAACATCAGGGCGGCCCTATGGCGGAGGCCGTCGGGTGGATCCGTGTGCCCGAAGCGGAGCGTGGTCGCGCCCTCGGCATGGTTCCAGGCCAGGAACACAACCGTCAGGATAAGCCCGAATCCAATCCCTCGTCTACTCATGATGACCTCCCCGCGCGTCTTTGCGCACTCGCCTTCGGTAGGAAGGATCCCCGAGGGCGCAGGATGCGCCTCAAGGACGTGGGAAACATTATTCCGCCCAAGAATGCCGTGATGATTGCAAGCTTGTTCATTTGGATTTCCCGCCCCAACGGGCCTCTTCATCGCGGATAGTCGAATTTCCACTCGCGGGCTCGATCCATCCCAGCGCCTCTAACGATGAGGTGATCTCTCGGCGTGAACTTTCGATATTCTCGACAATTATCCTACAGGCGAGGTCTTCTTTCCTCCTCCTTAGAGCATCGAGAACCCTCTTATGCCTCTGAATGGACCCGGAGATCCATTTCTTCCCATGGTCAGCGACGATGGTCGAGGCGCACCGCGCCTGCTTGATCCGATCCCAATTAGCAAAGATGAGGTCGATGAGAGTCGAGTTTCCAACCGCCTCATAATCATAAAGGGTTCGATGGAAAGCAGCGTCCAGCTTTTCCTGCCCCTTTACATCCCCAGCTTTCAGACACTTTATCTGCTCCTTCATCAATCTGTTCAACTCTTGCAGACGCTCTGGGCTCATTCGTTGTACGACTATTCTCACCGCGGCGCCTTCGAGGATTGTCCGGAGCTCGAAGAGCTCATTGAGGAGCTTTCTCGACAACGGACGGACAATTACGCCCTTTCGGGGCACGTTGACCGCAATCCCCATCTGAGTGAGGAGTTGCAGGGCATCTCGCACTGGAATGCGAGATACTTGAAACATTCGTGCGATGGTTTCCTGTACGAGTTGTTGGCCAGGCTTGAGCTCAGCCTCATAGATCATTTCCTTCAGGCTCTGAGCAATCACTGAAGCAGTACTCTGAATCGCATTTACCCGTTCAGTCAGTTCTGTCTTACTCATATCCTCCTGACTCCTGTATACCGTATTACGGTATAACAGTAGACAATATGGAGCAAGCTGTTCGAATGTCAAGCACTATTCGAAAAAAGCATCGTTTTGCCCGAAGACCTTTGGTAGCGTGGGATTGGGCACCACTCACGCTAACGAAGGGGGGACAAAACGGCACCCTCAAGGGCTAGTCCGGAGAGGACCACCACCAAGACACCAAGGGTAGCTGGCGATTGGGCATCAGGCAATCAGGCGACCTGGAACCCCTGATTGCCGGGTACCGGGCACCCCCTGGGTGAGGTGCGCCGGGTCGCCCGATTGCCCCTTAGTGGTGTCTTGGTGCCTTGGTGGTTGAGCGTCAGTCGAAGACGACGAGGCCGCGGGCCACCTCGCCGGCGTCAAGCGCCCGGAAGGCGTCGTTGATCTCGGTCAACCCGAACCGGCGGGAGACGAGCTCCTTAAGCTTCAGCTTGCCGGCCCGGTACAGCTCGAGCATGCGCGGGAAGTCCACCGCCGGCCGGATGTTCCCGTAGGCGGTGCCCATGATCACCCGCGACGTCCGCATCATGGCCAGGGGATCGAGGGTGAGCATCGCGCCGACGGGCGCCATCCCGACCACGACCGCCACGCCGCCCTTCCTGAGCGACTCGTAGGCGTGCTCGATAGTCTTGGGATGGCTGATGACCTCGAAGGCGTAATCGGCCCCGAAGCCGCCGGTGAGCGCACGGACCCGGCTTACCACGTCCTCATGGCTGGCGTTGATGCAGTGTGTCGCACCGAACTGCTCCGCGTATTTCAGCTTGTTGTCGCGGATGTCCACGGCGATGATGCGGGCCGCGCCTACCAGGGCGGCGGCCTGAATCACGTTCAGTCCCACGCCGCCGCAGCCCATGACGAGGACGGTGGAGCCTGGCTGGACCTTGGCCGCGTTCACGACGGCGCCGAATCCCGTGGCCACGGCGCAGCCGACGAGCGCCCCGACCTCGAAGGGGACGTCTTCCGGGAGCGGGATGACATTGGTCGCCGGCACGATGGTGTACTGGGCGAAGGCGCCCACGGCGAGGAAGGAGTTGATGCCGCGGTCGCCCTTCCAGATGCGCGGGAAGCGCTTCAGCAGGGGGGCGTCGGCCGGCGGGGCGCAGAGGTACGGCTCTCCCTTGAGGCAGTAGAAGCACTCGCCGCACCGGTGGCCGAAGGCCAGCACCACGCGGTCGCCGGGGCGCACCTTGGCCACGCCGTCCCCGACGGCGTCCACGACGCCCGCAACCTCGTGGCCGAGGACCAGCGGCAGGATGCTGCCGTACTCGCTGTTCCAGTGGTGGTAATCGGAGTGGCAGACCCCCGCGGCCATGATCCGGACGCGGACCTCACCGGCGACCGGGGGCTTCAGCTCGACCTCCTCGACGACCATCGGGGCGCGGCGCTCGTACAGCACGGCGGCTTTCATTATGAGTCCTCCTTCTGCTAGGTGGTTCCCATTGAACCGAGCATATCCCTCCAAGGTACCAAGCGCGATCAAAGTCAAAGATGGAGGTGGGCGCTCCGCATTGGACTGTTTCGGCAGAGTTGCCTCTGGCTCATCTGAATAGTCATCTGGGTTTTCTTGGTGCCTTGGTGGTGTAGCTCACCCCAATCCGAAATAACCAACCGCCAAGGCGCCAAGAACGCCAAGGCCGAAATAGCTCATTGGGGGGAAACGAACGAAACTTCTGACCGCCCCATGAGTGCGTTTTCACGTTCTTCGATTGAAGGATCGGAACTTCGTATCCTTGGCGACCTTGGCGTCATGGCGGTTCAAGGGTTTTCTCGGATCAGGGCTAGTATTGTCCGTACTCCCTCGCGGTGTCGTACATGGCGCAGATGTTCTCGGGCGAGACGTCGGCCTGGAGGTTGTGCACGGCGCACAGGACATAGCCGCCGCCCGGTCCCAGGTCGGCGATCCGCCGCTTCACCTCGGCCGCGACGTCACCCGAGTTGCCGAAGGGGAGAACCCGCTGCGTGTCGATCCCACCCCAGAAACAGACGTCCCTACCGAACTCCCGCTTGAGCCTCTTGGTGTCCATGCCCTTGGCCGAGACCTGGACGGGGTTGAGGGCGTCCACGCCCATCTCGATGAGGTCGGGGATGAGGTGTATGACGGAGCCGCACGTGTGGTACACGATCTTGGCCGAGGTGCGGGACTTGATGTACGAGAAGAGCCGCTCGTGGTGGGGCTTGATCATTCTCCGGTAGTGGTCCATGGACATCATGGGGCCGTCCTGGAAGGCCATGTCGTCCCCGTAGAAGCAGAGGTCCACGTTCTCCCTCACCGCATCGAATTCGTCCCTGGCCATCTCGATCCACAGGTCGGCCAGCTTCTCCATCAACGCCTGGAAGAATCCGGGATTGGCAATCAGGTCACTGAACCAGTCCTCGAAGCCGCGCAGGAACTGCGCCTGGTGGACGATCCCACCCGGCATGTTGAGAACTACTGCGTAATCCGTCCCCTGGTGGAGGCGCGCGGCCGCTTCCGCCAGGCCCCGGCAGCGTCCGGGGTCGTGAGGGTCGGGCCAGGGATACTTCTCCAGGTCCGCCACGTCCGGGTCACCTGCGAGGGGAGCCTTGGTCAGGTCATAGTACAGGCTGCCCGGCGGCCGGCTTCGCGTGACACCCCATTCATCCTGGTAGGAGCCATCCGGGAAGACGATGTCCGGCCGGTTGTCCGGGCTGCCCTGGCTGAGGCTTCGGGTGTCGATGTCGAAACGCGTGAGCATCGTCTGGCTGGGGTGGGCGATGTTCAGCCACTTGCTGAAGACGCGGGGGGGCTCCTGGCCTCCGAGGTGCTGCTCCAGCTTCTCGTAGGCCTCCACCACCAGCGATGTCGAGCGGGAAGCGCCCAGGTCCAGCGGCACCCGATCCGGCTCCTGGTGGTTCAGGGCCCGCAGCACCCGCCCGCGATGACTCATGGTCGTCATGATGCCTCCACCCCATAACGGGCCCGCACTGATCCGGTGTTTGCGGATCGGACGGAAAACAAGTATAGAAGGCACTACGGGTGCGGATCAACCTCAAGACGTGGATTGGTATTGAGATGAGAACTGGACGGGGTGATGTTCCCTAACGGGAGCATGTAATGGCCCTGTTCCCTTTTCGGCCCTCACGCCCCCGGGCGGATTTGTTCCCCAAGACAGACAGAGGGCCTGAGCCAGTGGCGCTACGGGAGGGGATGGTCTATACTTTATACCGGTCACATTCTTGATACACTTGGACTCATTCTTCACGCGGAGGAGTGCGATGGCAAAGGCAGCGAAGGTGCTGAAACAAGAACAGATAGAACAGATCGTGGCAGCCGGCCAGCCCGAGCGGCTGACGGGTCCCGGGAAGCATCCGATTCCCGGCGATCATGCGGCCCACGTGGTTCAGCTTGCCGGCTGGGGCCAGGCGACACTGGCGGCCGACCACCTCCTCTTCCCGGAATTGAACGGGTCCCTGTCTGGAGTCGTCGCCGGGGTGATCCGGCAACTCAACATCCGGTTCGTCGGGGCGCACCTTGCCTCGGAAGACTCGGAGGCAGAGCTGGCCCGCAAGGTCCGCCAGCGGCGTTACAGCTACGAGACGCTGCTGGAGATGGCGATCAACTTCATCGGCCTGGAGAGCCGCTGGCTGAACGGCGCCGAGCGGGGCCAGGCCGTGGGGAGCATCCGGGGCACCTTGGCGGAGTGGGAGGCCCGGGAGGCGGCCGAGGGCCAGACCTCTGTCGCCGTGGCGGTGGTGCGGCATTTCCTCAGCCGCCTGAAGCTGGTCCAGAAGGGGGCCAGCATGGCGGCCAAGACGGCCGTCCGGATCGAGCAGGCCCTCGATTTCAACAAACCGGTCCTCCTGGCATTCCTGGACAAAGCCCAGGCGGAGATCGAGGGAAATATCTACACCCGCATGGTCCGCGAGGGCCGCTGCCGCTTCGGCAACGATTACGCCTTGGGGCTTCGCTGGCTGCGCCACCTGGGCTTCGAGCAGGTGTCCACCAACCCGGTGCTGGCGGCCCTGGCCTACCAGGACGATCCGACGCTCGCCCAGATCTTTCAGGCGGAAGTGAAGTCGCATCCGAGGTTCGCGGTCTGGAAGGCCAGGCCCGCGCAGTACGGGGACGAGATCGCCCTGTATGCCACGCTCTTGGCCCTGTGGGACAACCTCCATGTGTACCGCCCCATCTTCTTCAACCTGGCGAAGGAGTCGGGCGGCGGAGTGGTCTCATTCCAGTTGAACCCCAATATCGCCCACCTGGTGCAGGAGAGCATCCGCGATGTCTTCGCCGCCTTCGAATCGGCGACCGAGGATCTCCGCGTGTATGACGACTACCTGCTGGCGGGCTACGCCGCCACGCGAGAGCGGGCGCGGCCCAATGTGGTGATCAAGGTGGCGGCCTCCTCTCGGGCGGCCCGGGAGATCGCCCGGACGATCAACGGCTTCGGGTTCGGCAGTAACATCACCGTGATCTACACCGCGGGCCAGGAAGTCACCATGATCCTGGAAGAGCTGGCCGGGATGGCCAGTGCCATCAAGAAGGGGATCGTCCCGACGCAGCTTTACATGACCAACATGGGCGGGCGGTTCGAAAGCCACCTCCGCGAGGTGAAGCTGGAGGAACTCTTCGGCGCGCTGAAGAAGACACTGGGCGAGGCCGAGGCCTTGAAGCGCGTCGAGCAGCTTGCCGCCGCCAACGGGACCACACCGAAGGTGGATCAGGCCAGGGGGTACGAGGCCAAGGTCCTGGCCGCCACCCGATTCGGCAGCCAGCGAACGATTGATCCCAACCTGATCGCCGCCTTGAATGGTGTGGCCTCCGAGGGGGACCTGAAGACCTGGGAGGACATCATCGGCAAGTCGGGGACGCTGGTGGCCCGCCGGGTCTGGGGGATCTTCTTCTCCGAAGAGAATCGCGGGAGGTGGGTGGACTACCTCTGCCGGAAGCACCAACTCACCAAGGAGCAGGCTGGCCTGATCCTGAGCCGCGTCTGCTACCTGCCGGCATCGAAGCGCAAGCCGTTGGACACCTACTGGACGCTCACCGGGACCAACATGGTCCACACCGAGTTTCCGAACCACCAGGAGAACGTGCGGAAGACGGCCGAGGACCCGGCCTTCACGCTGGCGGACTACAACGAGTCGATCACCGGCCGGTTCCCCCCGGAAGTTCTGGACAAGCTGAACACGATCCGCGATTTCCGCAAGGGGTACGAGTTGAACGCGGAGCTCAAGCGGGTCCTGCGCGAGGCGGGGATCGAGGGCGACTTCGGGACCGGAGGGCATACGCCGGAGCAATGGTCGGAGTTCGGCTCGGTCGAGAAGACTTCGGCGGAGTTCACGGCGGCCTACGACAAGTTCCGGGACGACATGCTGGCGCTGTTCAAGGGCGTGGCCAAGCCGGCCCGCGCCGCCAAGAGGGTGGCCAAGAAGACGGTGAAGGCTTCTGCGGCGCGCAAGCGAACGGCGCGTCGATAGCTCATGTCACCGTACAGAGGAGGGACGACGATGGCGTGCATGTCCAAGAAGCCGGCGAAGAGCAGCAAGTCCTCATGCGGTCCGGCCAAGATGAAGGCGACGAAGAAGAAGTAGCGCCCTCACGCGCGAGCGCAAAGCCCCCTCGGGAATCTCCTGAGGGGGCTCGTGTTCGTGCTGGCGTTGATGCTGTGACCGGACAGTTGTTCCCATGATCCCTTGCTCTGATCCGCCCATCTCATTTCCGAAGGGGGAAGGCTGATGATACTCTCGAAATACAGCATGGGAATCGGTGATCGTTTCGCGCGCCAGGGCGTGGCGCAGCTCACGGCGCTTGTCCAGGCCAAGGCTCTGGGCGTGGATATTGCGCCGGTGTGGAACAAGTCGAATCGGGAGCATTTGATCGTGCATACGCATCCCGACAGCGTCCGCGCCGAAGCCGATGCCGCCGTGAAGGGGCTCGGCTGGAAGGGGCCGTATCACGTGGATGCCGATCACATCGGCTTGAAGACCGTGGATGCGTTCATCCCCGGCAGCGATTTCTTCACACTGGATGTGGCCGACTTCACGGGGCAGGCGGCGCCTGAGGCAGACATTCAGGGCTTCGTGGTGCGACACCGGCGGTATGCAGCGACCCTGAAGATTCCAGGGATCGACAGGCCGCTCGCCATCTCCGAACAGGACATTGCCGACATCGCCAGGAAGTACCTGTTGGCGGTCCGGGAGGCCGGAGCCATTTACCGTCACGTCGAAGCCGCCAAGGGCCGCGACCGGTTCATCACCGAGGTCTCCATAGACGAGACGGACAAGCCTCAGACGCCCATCGAGCTGTTCTTCATCCTTGCCGCCATCGCCGACCAGAAGATCCCGGCGCAGACGATCGCCCCGAAGTTCACCGGTCGGTTCAACAAGGGTGTGGATTACGTCGGCGATGTCGCCCAGTTCGAAAAGGAGTTCAACGAAGACCTGGCGGTGATCGCGTTCGCGATCCGGGAATTCGGTCTCCCGGCCAACCTCAAGCTCAGCGTGCATTCCGGCAGCGACAAGTTCTCGATCTACGGCCCGATCGCCCACGCGCTGCGAACGCGCGGCGCCGGGTTGCACCTCAAGACGGCCGGCACGACCTGGCTGGAAGAGGTTGCCGGGCTGGCGACGGCGGGTGGCGATGCGCTGAAACTGGCGCAGGAAATATACGAAAAGGCCTACGGTCGGTTGGAGGACCTGTGCAAACCGTATGCTGCCGTGATTGACATTGACCGGGCGCGGCTCCCGGAGCCCAAGACGATCCGGGGGTGGTCCGGTTCAGAGTACGCGGCGGCGCTCCGCCACGACCAGAAATGCCGGGCCTACAACCGCCACTTCCGCCAACTGCTCCACGTGGGTTTCAAGGTGGCGGCGGAGATGGGGCCTGTGTACTACCAGGCGTTGGAAGCCCATGCCGATGTCATTGGGCGGCTGGTGACGGAGAACCTGCTGGAGAAACACATCAAGCCGGTGTTCGTGAAGGGATAATCCGCGGCCCGCGGAGACGCCCCGTTTTTCCGATGCCCCCTCACGCAGTCTGCAAGGGGGCATCGGCTCTTCTTGGGGTGCCGGGCGAGGACCATTGGGGGTGGTCCATAGCGTTGACACCGGCGGCGGGGCTGGAGTAGGGTTGGGTTGCTCCAGCGGTTCTCCGGAACGCCCAGAGGGAGTCGGTCGGATGTGGGCGCGTGGAGATCACGAGACAAATGGCTCGCGCGCACCTCTTCCCGCGCGGCCTGCGGCTTGCTCGCTGTTGCCCGCATCGGGGCGGGGGCTCTGGGGCGCCCCCGTCACGCAGGCGTGCCCCGCGTCCTTTAGACTGAGGGCATGGAGGTAGAGACGATGATCCGGACGGTCGAAGCGGTGATCGATGAGCAAGGGAACGTGCGTCTGCTCGAAACCGTCCACCTTCCCGGAACACGGCGGGCGCTGGTGACGATCCTCGAAGAGCATCCGCTGGCGGGGGCCCCGGAAAGTGCGCTCCTCAGCGAGGCGGCACTTGCTGAGGACTGGAACCGGTCCGAGGAGGAGGAAGCGTGGTTGCACCTGCAGCAGGTGCGGTAGTCCTCGTCCGTTTTCCATTCTCGGACCTGTCCCAGACCAAATTGCGCCCGGCCGTGGTTCTTGCGGATGCTGGGCGCGATGACTGGATCCTCTGCCAGGTGACAAGCAAGCCCTATGGTGACGCCCGTGCGCTCCTGCTCGAAGATAGCAGCTTTGCCAGTGGATCGCTGCGCGTGACCAGCTATGCCCGCCCCGGGAAGCTCTTCACGGCCAGCCGCGACGTAATGCTGGCACAGGTCGGCACCCTGGGGGACGAAGCGTTGCGTGGAATCGTGGAGGCCGTCGTCGACATTCTTCTGGGGCGGCGGTCTCAGTGATTCGCCCTCGCGGTTGGACTGCCTCCCTCACAGGACGCTGGAGAGCGACCCCAAAGGGAGGCGCTGGCAGGCTCCCTGCTCGACAGTCTGGATCAGACCGTTGACGAGGATGCTGTGTCGGCGTGGGAAATGGAGATCATGAATCGATCGTAGGAGCTGGATAACGATAGCGTTCAGCTCGCTTCCTGAGAAGCTCGACGTCGAGTCGCCGGTCGGTAATGCCCTCGATTCCCGTCGGTTTCCATCCGGAAGTCATTGCCGAGGCAGCCGCAGCCCACAGTTGGCAACTTGACGTACTTGGCAACGTCCCAGATTACAGAATGCAATGTAAACTGCAACGCACTCCGGGCAGCGATCCGCATCTTCCGGCCAAGCGGAGCTGACAAAACTACGGGGCGTCCCCCATCAAGGAAAAGAGAACGGCGCCGCTCCGGCCAGTTGAGTTTTGTCTTGACGGTGGATTGACTCTTGCCTAACCTTTTCGTGGTAAGTCAGCGAAAGAGGGAACTGCCTCTGGGGCTTCAGTCAAGGGGTGGGGAGGTGAACATGCCGACGCTGAACGTTGAGATTCCGGAAGAGACGTTGATCAGCTTGAAGCAGGACGCCGAGTCGTTCTCGAAGGAATTGCGGCTTCTCGCGGCGGTCAAGTTATTCGAGATGGGGAAGTTGTCCTCCGGGAGAGCGGCGCAGTTGAGCGGGCTGCCCCGCGTCGAGTTTCTGGCCGTCCTCGGGCGGTACGGCGTCTCCCCGTTTTCACTGACCCGCGAGGAACTCGCCCAGGACATCGCGAATGCCTGAGCGGCTGGTCATCGCCAACACGTCTCCACTCTTCTACCTGCACCAAATCGGACACCTCGAAGTCCTGCGCGCCCTGTACCGATGCGTCGTGATTCCCCCCGCGGTCCAGGCGGAATTGGCGGCCGGTGGCAAGGCAGGTTTCGCCACTCCCGATATCTCCCAGGCCGAGTGGATCGAGGTAAGGCGGGTCCGCTCCCAGGAGCTCATTCCCGCTGTTGTGGATCTCGGACCGGGCGAAGCAGAGGTCCTGGCGTTGGGGCTGGAGAATCCTGGCAGCCTGTTGGTCTTGGATGACCGGCTAGGGAGTCGCGTCGCTCATCTGAACTCTCTTGATGGGGGACGTTCCAGGCCACGTCGTCTTGGCCCATACGGCTCTTTGCCTCCTCCGGCTCTAGCCTCGATTTTCACGCGAGGAAGTGGTGCTAACAGCCTCGCCTCGAATTGTCG
>JACQVO010000076.1 GCA_016209725.1 Candidatus Methylomirabilota bacterium
AGGATGGAGGAGCCGCCCGCTGTCCCGGTCGTACAGCAGCACGGCATGTGGCGGCACGGTGAGCCCCCGCGGCGTCCCCGGCTCCCATTCTACCTCCTTCGACGTCTTCACGCTCCACCGCTCTGGACCCAGGCTGACTTGGATCACGGTCTCGCCGCCGCCTGCGAGGACCGCGTACACTTCCACCCGACGGCCGCCATCCGGGTCGGTCAGCTCCAGGTCCTCAGGCCGGACGGCCCCCACCACCTCGCGCCCTGCCAGCGCCGCCGGCGCCGTCGTCGCGAAGCGGCCGGCCGCGGTCTCCAGCACGGCCACGTCCCCCTCGGCGGCCAGTCGCCCGGCGATCCGGTTGATCCCCGGGCTGCCCACGAAGTCGGCGACGAACAGGCTCGCCGGGCGCCGGTAGATTTCCCGGGGCGAGCCGAGTTGCTCGATCCGGCCCGCCCGCATCACGGCGACATGGGTCGCCATGGTGAGGGCTTCCCCCTGGTCGTGGGTCACATACACCGTGGTGGCCGCGGCATCCCGGTGGATGCGCTTCAGTTCGCCGCGCATGTCCATCCGGAGGCGGGCATCCAGATTGGACAGCGGCTCGTCCATGAGGAAGATCCTCGGCCGGGCCACCAGCATCCGTGCCAGGGCCACCCGCTGCTGCTGTCCCCCCGACAACTCCTGCGGGTAGCGGCCCTCCAGTCCGTCGAGCTGCATGTACGCCAGGGCCCGCCGCACCGCCTCGGCGATCGTGGCCCGGTCCTGGCGCCGCACGTGGAGGCCGAAGGCAATATTCTCGAAGACCGTCATGTGGGGCCAGAGGGCGTAGCTCTGGAACACCAGGCCCAGGCCCCGATTCCCAGCCGGGACGAAGACGCCCTCGCCATGGCTGAAGACTGTTCGGCCTCCCAGCCGGATCAGGCCGGCATCCGGAAGCTCCAGTCCGGCCAGCAGTCGGAGGACCGTGGTCTTGCCGCAGCCCGACGGACCCAGGAGGGTCAGGAAGGCCCCCGCCGGCACCGTGAGCGAGACCTCGGCCACGGCCGGCACCCTCCCGAATCGCTTGCAGAGGCCGCGGACCTCCAGACCCTCGCCGCTCACGTCCCCAACTCCAGCCGTCCCAGCCGCCGCGCCAGAAGGTCCCCAGCCAGGACCATGGCCACGATGAGCAGGATGATCGCGTCGGCGAACTGCGCGTAGCCCTGTTCCATGTACCGGAACGTCATGGTCGTGAGAGTCCGGGTCTCCGGCGTGATGAGCAGGATGATCAGCGACAGCTCGCGCATGGTGGTGACGAAGATCAGCAGAAACCCCGCCAGCGATCCCCGCAGGGAGAGCGGCAGGACGATCCGGCCGAACCGGCGGAGCCACGAGGCGCCGGCCACGGTCGCCGCCTCCTCGAGCTCCCCGCCCACCTGGAGCATGGCCGAAATTCCCGCCCGAGCGCTGAAGGGCAGGTTCTTGGCCACACAGGCCAGCACCAGGATCAGGAACGTCCCGTACAGGGCCGGCAGGGGACCCAGCGATTTACTGAAGATGGAGAGGTACAGGGCGCCGAAGGCGATGCTGGGAATGAGATAGGGGAGAAACGCCTGCTGCTCCAGGAGGCGCGCCAGCCACCCCCTGCGCCCCGCCACCACCGCATATCCAACCAGGATGCCCAGAATTCCGCCGATCGCGGCCACTACCACCGACAGTCTGAGGCTGTTCCAGGCTCCGCCGAGGATCGCGTCGTTCCTGAGGATTCCCATCTCTCCTTCGGCCAGGCGGGGATCGCTTCCCCCGATCCAATAGTGGAGCGTCAGGTTTCCCAGGGAGTAATCGTCGGGATACCGCATCAGGGTCTGCCAGGCGAGCAGGAGAAGCGGGGCGACGGCCGCCATGAGTACCAGGGCCCAGCTCACCAGGGCGGCCGGCGCCCGCCAGCGTCCCAGACGCATCCGTGCGCTGCGGAACCCCTTCCCGCCGATGGTCACGAAACTCCTGCGGCTGCCGATGAGCTGCTGATTGGCATAGATCACCAGGGCCGAGGCCGCGATCAGCACCACGGCCAGGATGTACCCGGTGGCGAAGGTCCGCGTGACCATGCTGGAGTAGATCGTTGTGGAGAGCGTGAAGTAGCGGACCGGGGCCCCCAGGAAATACGGCGTCCCGAACGTCCCCACGGCCCGGGAGAACGTCAGGATGAACCCCGACAGCAAAGCCGGGAGGACCAGCGGAAAGGTGATCCGGCGGAGAATCGTCCGCCGGGAGGCGCCGAGCACCTCGCCCGCCTCTTCGAGCTGCGCGTCCACGCTGGCGAGGGCCCCGGACACCAGCAGGTAGGTGAAGGGCGCGTAGTGCAGCGTGAGCGTGGCCACGATCGGCACGAAGCCGTAGGCTAGCCACTCCGGCGGATCGAGGCCCGTGACGTAGCGGAGGAGTCCAGCCCCACCCCCCAGTCGCTCCGTGCGGAAGAGGGTGAGCCAGGCCAGGGCGAAGGTGTAGGACGGCAGGATGTACGGGACCGTGGCCATGGCCGCCACCAGACGGCGGCCGGGCAGGTCCGTCCGCGTCGTCATCCATGCCAGGCCTGCGCCCAGGCCCACCGCCAACAGCCCGACGCTGACCGAGGTGGCGAGCGACCGGACGAGCGGCCGGTAGAAGATCGCCTCGCCGAGATCGCTGGCGAAGACCCGCCACCAGTGGAACAGCGTGAACGCTCCCGGGCGCGCTGCCGGGCTCAGCCGGATATCCCCTACATCCCAGGTCAACGTGGCCGCCAGGAGCAGGAGGCACGGCAGGGTCACGAGGAAGAGCAGGAGGACGAGGAGGGCGAGCCCCAGGCTCACCCTGGGGAGACGCAGGAAGTACGCCGCCCGGTTCACGCGCGCGCGCAGGGGAATGGTCGTCGCCTGCTCCATTGAGCCGATCGGTATCTAACCCAGATAGTGCAGAATAGAACCGTGAGATACTCCGTACCAACTGCTGTTCACTTGGCCAACACTCACAGCAAATCCCCCCCTTGCCCCCCTTTGCCAAAGGGGGGTTGGGGGGATTTCTTGAACCCTGGACGCATCCTGAAAGCTTTGGTGAATATTGAGGCGAACGTGGTCGGCCGGACCTATTTCAAGTTGGCCAGCCAGAAATCCAGGACGGCCCGCCCGTTGGCCCAGACGTAGGACGGGTCGGCATGCCAGCGTCGCTCGATGGCCCGCATCCCCGACGGCAGGGGTTGATCCGACCGGGTCGGGGCGTCACCGAGAACGAAGTACGGCTTGTACCCCTCGCCTCCCTTCGCGTCCCCCATCAACCAGCGGATGAGCAGCTTGGCCGCCGCGGGATGCGGGGCGTATGCCGGCACCGCCAGGAGGACGCCCGTCGTCACCGCCGCCACGGGCTGGAGGTCGTAGGCCACGTCGAATTGCAGCTTCGGATCCTTCTCCTTGTCCCGCAGCCGGGACATGGCGGTGAACCCGATGGGGGCCCTGGCGGGCTCGGCCCGCCCCACGGCCTTGGCCACGTCGTTGGTGGACTTGGCCACCGTGACCTTGTTGGCCAGGATCCGCCGGATCCACTCCCGTCCCACGTCGGGCACCCCCGGCCCGAGCTGGAGCGGCTTGCCGAAGACCCGCTCGTACTCCTTCGCCATCTCGGGGCTGTGCTGGACGATCGTCGTCAGGACCTCCGTGAACTCGGGGAGCACCTGCGGGTCCGGGAACTGGACCCGACCCTGCCATTCCGGCTTGGTGAGATCCCACAGGCTGGATACCGGCGCTTTCGCCTCGCCGCCGGAGTTATGGACCAGGACGTCGAAGCTCAGGTGGTGGATCAGGAAGGGCTCGCGGTACTCCGGCCGGAGGAGGGGGACAAGATCGCCGGGGACATAGGCGACCAGGTGGCCGGGATTTTTCAGCGCGTGCAGCGCCGTGGCCGGATCCTTCATATAGACCACGTCGGCCGCGTAGTTCTTGGCCGACTGCTCGGCCAGCACTTTGGTCACGATCTCCGCCGAATCCAGGTCAAAGGCCTGCACCTTGATCCCCGGATACCGCTGCTCGAAGGTCTTGGCCACCTCCACGATCCTGGACGAATAGGAGTAGACGGTGACCCGCCCCTCGGCCTTGGCCTTCTGGTACAGGGCTTCGGGGTCGAACCTCGCCTCCTGGTGCGGGCCGAATCCCGCCTGCCTGAGCCAAGCATCCAGTCCCGGCGCTGTGGCGGCGCGGGCGGCGCCGGCCCAGCCCAGGAGTGCCACCATTCCCATCACGAGCCTCAGGACGATTGCGTTCCGCATGACACTCCTCCTCTTACGCTGTCATTTCCATGACCGAATCGCCAATATCTTGAAGAACCCTGGCAGCCACCCCGTTTGAAGAAATCGGCGAACTTTGCGGACTCATTCCGCCCTTTACCATATGCCAGGAGCGAATTCAACGGATTTCGCGCACCTCTCCCTGCCTTCCTTGACACGCCGAGACCGCTCCGGTACATTGGCCGTATGAGGGCACCGCTAACCCCAAAATTCGTCGCTCAACATCTCGCCGAACTTCCGCGAGCGATGGCGGATCTCCAGCTTCTTATCCTCTTTGGCTCCGCGGTCAAGGGGCGGGCCGTAGCGGAGAGCGACGTCGATATTGGAGTGCGGTGCGATGGCCCCGCCGATCTCGACAACCTGTATATGGCCATCGCTCCACGCCTCGGGACCGACCGTCTGGATCTGATAGACCTCCGCCGGGCCGGTCCGCTGCTGGCGTTCCAGGTCGCGCGGACGGGGCGCCTTCTCTTCGAACGGTGTCCCGGAGCGTTTCGCGAGTTTCAATCCTTGGCCTCCCGGCGCTACTGCGATACCGAAAAGCTCCGCCACGCCCAACGGCGGGCGATCCAGCTCTTCCTGGAGCGGGAGGGCCTGGAGTGAGCCCGGTGGATGCGGCGATCATCCGGCGGAAGCTCGCGCACATCGCGGCCTCTCTCGATGGCCTGCGGCCCATCAGCCGGATGAGCGTGGAAGAATACCGGGCGCGCTTCTATGAAAGGAAGGCAGCCGAGCGGCTGCTCCAAGAGGCCATCGAGGCGGCCCTGGACATCAATGCCCACCTGATTGCCGAGCTTGGGGGTGACATTCCGGAGGACTATTACGGGGGATTCCTCAAGATGTCAGAACTCGGGCTCATCCCGCCTGAACTTGCCCGCTCCCTCGCCCCGTCCGCGGGCCTCAGGAACCGGTTGGTCCACGAGTACGAGACCATCGAGGACGCCAAGGTGCTGGGGTCCGTCGGGACACTCTTGGAACTCTACCCTCGATACATTCAAGCAGTTGAGGCGTATCTCACGAAAGCCGGTTTGTAGCCCACTCCCTCGGCCCCTCAGCACAATTTGACCATGCGTTGCACTTGGGGCGGCCTGCGAGGGCCATCCGGCGGACGTGCCGAAAAGCATCGAAGAAACGACACGAGGTGAGGTCTTGATGGAGTTCGAGGGAGAGGAGCTTCTGATCTTAGAGGCTTTTCGATGACCTCCTGCTGATCAACGGGTGGCGCCCTCGGCAAGCACCCCACCCTGCTCGCGAGCCCCTTCGCACAAAGCCACCAAAGCCGCAACGTCCCCTTTCCCCTCGGCGGGTCTCTCCTCTCTCGATTGTGGGTCGTCAAGTGCTCGGTGCGCCTATCGCAACTCGAGATCTTCGTCAATGCGCTTGAGCAACGCATTGATTTCCCTGGCAACTTCTTCCGCAGGTCGGGTCTTTCCGTCGCCCACCTCGATCCGGATGTGAAACCGGATGAGCGTGCCTGCCTTTGTCTTGACTTCCAGCAACTTCGGCACGATGTCTCCCAGGTCCTGCACCTGCGAAGGCGCTAGCTCACCACTCGCCACGAGAATCGTCCCGAGGCCAATGTCGCTCACTCCTGGCCCCCCGATCCTTGCGCGGACTGTTCCGGTCGTCGCCTTGAATCTGGCGAATTGGGCCGAGGGAAACTCGCATGGCCAAGCCTGCGATCCTTCCCCAAGTTCAAGGAACCGCGCCTGGAGGGCACCGCTGACAGCATCCCGCACGGTTTTCCATGGGAGCGTCTTTCCCGTCTTGACGGACAGGGCCGTCGCGATGGAGAGGGCCGACGTAATACCGTCCTTCCAGGCATTCGGAAGGTTTTCCGGAAGGATCTCGGCCGGGGCGATGGGGGGAGGCGGGGCGCTCAGTCGGGCGCTGGGATTCAGCACGCCCGGCGGTATCGGCTCACCCAGAATGCTGGCCGGGCCGGACAGCAACCAGAGGCTTCCTCCCTCGACGGCGGCGCTGATTGCCTTCTCGACGACGGCGTAAGCTGCCTTCGGGATGGGCGTCGGCTCCTGATATCCTTGCCGCTCGACCTGGACCACCGTTGACCCATTGAAGTAGTCGGCCACCGCCTGCACGGTGATCTCTTCAGCCGACCATACCCCCGGGAGTCTCCCGGGGACCAAGAGGGCCGGCCCCAGCTCTCGCAGGTCCGCGCCCTGGGGGAGGACCAGTTCCAGCGCGGGGTCGTTCGAGGCATTCTCGTCTGGCCTGGACATCCACCAGGTCCGGAGTGTTCCATCCGGGCGCACGACCCGCAGGACAAAGGTGCCCTGCTCGCACCCTTCGGCCAGCGTGTCGAGGATGGCGCTAGCCTTCAGCATCTTGGGCAGGTGGGGAAGCTGGGCAAACGCTCCCGCCAGGTCTTTGACCCGTCTCGATGTCTCTCCGGGACGCCACAGATTGTAGGGTCCATCGGGCAGGAGCGCCTCGGCGGTAACAGCCGTATCCTTAACTCGGGAACGCTTATCACCCTTGATGGTGATGAAGTGCGGCTCATCATTGAGGGTGATCTTGAAGGCGTGTACCTCATTCTTCTCCGAAACGGTCACTACAATGCAAAACGCCTGCTTGATCGCGTCGGGAATCCGCCCTCTGGTCTTGTCAATGTTGATCTGAAGCGTCTGGGCTCTGGCGGGGTCAACGTTCCCGTCTTTCTGCTGCTTCTTGATATTCTCCCGGACAATTTCCCAGGCAAGGTAGTCGCGCGCCCTCGCCATCGCCAACTCGAGCCCGTCACGAGACGGGACCAGGAGCAGGACCGCGTTTCGATACACGCGGGGCTTGTCGGGACCCGTGGTCTCGTTCAGGAATCGCGCGGCTTCAGCGCTCGGCTTGCCGGACTCCGAGGCAGCCTGGAGCCCCAGGACGGCGTAATGGAACCCGCCGTCATCCTCGATGTCCCTCGGCCGGGTCGGCAGTGTGTGAACATGCACCCCCATGGCGGATGCATTGGCAGTCAGCGTCTTGGTCTTCGTGATGTCGTCCAATAACCGGGAGCGGACAATATCCTCGGGGATGTTCTTCGCGGCGACCGCATGCATCTGGGTCAGATTGGGACGGTTGCCGAGTCGCCACGTTCCGGGAAGCTGCCCCTCCGGGACAGCCGTATAGAGATCGTCCAGCCAGTAGCTCGTCTGCGCCCATCGGGCGAGGCCCTTTTCGAGCTCGATCTTGTCGGGGCGAGTGGCGGCGAGAAGCCCCACCAGGTCGCGTGTCTGTGCGGTCTGTCCGATCGGTTGCGAATGCAAGAAGGTCGTCACAACCCCCTGCTCGACCTCCCGATATTTCAATCCAACCGACTCCACTTGAATCCGCCTGGCCTGGGCAAACTCGCTATCCAGAATGCCGGTCCAGACCTGCTTCTTCCCCTCCCATTCCTCGGTGTCGGCCACGGCCACCAACTCCCGCAACGCCTCTGAGAGTCCCTCCCTCTCCGGCGCGGCCAAGAAGACGGCCGGCCCGACGAGCGGGCTCGTGTCCCACGCCTCGGCCTCGCGAAGCGCTAGCGCAAACGTCCGAAGGACCCCGCGGGTTCGCTGAAACCGGGCGAGCTGCGTCCACTTGGAATAGAGCACCTCGGTGAGGTCCGGGTGGAACGGGAAACTCCGCAGGAAGCGTACTTCCGCCTCGGCGCCTTGTTTCGCCATCTGCTCGTCCACACCCGCGATGCCCTTGAGCGCCGCCACGACGTGCTGCCGGAAGGCCTCGCGATCTTTCAGGGAGTCAGGCGTGAAGAATCGCCGGCGCAGGAGTTCGGCGACGTCCTCCTTGACCACCGGCTCCACGGCCTCTTCGCGCTGGCGCTGGAAAATGTCATACAGCTCGGCCTGGATCTCGCGCCCCAGCGTGTCGCTCTTGCGCGGATCGGTCGCCAGCAGCGAGGCGACGAGGCAGCAACGATCCACCTTGGGAGCCGCCTGGGTGAGGTACTGGAAGAAGTTGGCCAGACGTGCTCGCGAATCGCGATCCTGGGACACCTTCTCGCGGGCGTACATCAGCACCTCGTCAACCAGGATAAGGACGCCCAGCCCATCCTTCCCCGGCACTTCGAGCAGCTCCGTGAGGAGATTCTCCGCCGGCGCCGAATCCCGCTCTTCGGCCTTGTTATCGGCGTGGAGGATCTTAAGGCCCGCATCCCCGGCAATCTGGTAGGCCAGCACGCTCCACGGCTGCCTGAGCGTTCGCGCCTTCCCATCCGGCGCAGAGATCTCCATCCCCTTTTCCACGTCCAGCTTGTCGAAGCAGAGGCCCACCACCCGGCACTTCGGCGGCCTCTGGCCGATGTCCTGGATGAACTCGGCCACAGCCGGGAGGTCCGGCAGTCTCTCCGGGTCGTGGACAAGGTGTCGCAGCGCGATCAGCGTATGGGTCTTGCCGCCGCCGTACGTCAGCTCAAGCTGCCGGACAGCCTTGTCGTTCTTGCCCGCCAGCCGCAGGACGACATCCCGGACAAGACGTCGCAGGTTGTACGTGGGAAAAGTGAGCGCGAAGAACTCCTCCGGCTTTTCATAGACCGGCCGCTTGCCTCGCTGCATCATCACTTCGTAGAGGTCGGCGGCAAACATGTGCAGCGGCAGCTCCCCGGACCGCAGATCCTCGCGGAGCTTCACCGCCTTGTGCCACGGTGTCCAGGCCAGCTTTGGCATCACGGACCCCCCTTTGCTCACTTCAGCCAGAGCAGACTCGATAACGAGATGGGAACAATGCGCGGATCGGAGACCGTCACCCCGTCCTCAAGCGTGACGAGCAGCCCGAGCGGGGCGTTGTACACCGTCTTCTCCAGGAATGCCCGAAGCCCGCGGGTATCGTCGTGTGGATCAATTCGCCGGCGGTACTTGACTTCCACCGGAATCCGCCGCGTGCCGATCGTCAAGACGAAATCCACCTCCGGCTCGGCTCCGCGCTGCGGGAAATGGGCAACGTCCAGATTCGGAATCGAGGCAAGGAAGTACCCCAGCACACTCTCGGCAAGGTGCCCGGCCAGGTCGCTCAAATGCGGGTTGGCGACCAGGCTCTCCGCATCGAGGGGCACAACCTCCTGAAGCCAGGCGGCGCGAAGCGCATGATCGCACAGGCATACCTTCGGCGACGACTTCTTCCGCTTCAGCCGCAATTCCAGTGGCTGCACCAGCCGAATCAGCAGCGTGCCATCGAGGAAGCGGAGGTAGTTTAGAATCCGGTTCCAGCCGATGTTGCCGGCCAGTGCCTGCTGGATCTCC
>JACQVO010000002.1 GCA_016209725.1 Candidatus Methylomirabilota bacterium
GCGTGGCACAGGGCGAAGGTGTGGACGTGTGCCTCCAGGGTAGCGCCGTCGGATTCCCGGCCGCCGTGCTGGAGGTCGAAGCGGCCGCCGTACTCGGTCCCGTTGGCGAAGAGGACCTGGAAGTCCACCTTGTGGTAGCCGTGGTGGGCGGGGGGAGCCGTCTCGCCCCACGCAGTCAGGATGCGGCTGGCCTCGTCCCAGGAGGAGGCGACGGCTTCGGGGGAGCCGGGGACCTCGACGCCATGGAGCCGGATGAGACTGACGGGGGCTTTTGCCATGTCAGGCATCGGGACCTCCGGGGACGGGGCCGGTGCGCGGTGGACCGGCCCGGCGCCACCCAAGCATCGTAATCCAATCGTGGCGCGCTGCCAAGACGGCAGCGCGGTCGGGGTACGCCCGGACCGTGAACGCGCCGTGCGCCGCGCCAGCGGTGCTCCCACGCCCCATGGCGAGCCCCCATACCTCGATTGGGCCGGGGCTCTCCGGCGGGATGGGACCGTTGGATCCCCTGGGGGGAGTGCGACGGCTCACTGGCCGATCTCCGCGGTGAAGGGCCAGAGGGTGGAGTAGCTGCATGGGACCGTGAACCCCCGGGCCTCCAGGAACTCGCTGAGCCCTCCAGGCTCTGGACCGGCGTCGTTGACGTACTCGTCGTCTTGGCGGACGTAGTCCCGCAGGGCGGCGCTCAGGCGGCTGAGCTGGGGGGCGTCGAGGATGCGGACAAGGATGAGGTTCAGGGGGTCCTGCTCGACGAACACTTTCACGATGCGGGGGCCTTCCCACATGGGCCAGTCTCCTGCTCAGGGGGTGTGGTCGGGGAGGGGCGACGGCTTGATCTGCTGGACTCGGCGGTTGCGGCGTGCCTCCTCCACCTCGTCCACGCTGCCCAGGGGGGTGAAGCTCCCGCTGGCTGCCTCGTCGGCGAGGATGCCGCTGTCGACCCACTGCCCCTCGTTTGGTGGCAACGGCGATGAGGGGTCCCGGTTGAGCTGCCACTGGTCGGTGCTGTTTCGGGCGTCGAGCACAAGGATGACCCCTGTGACGGTTTCGGGGGTAAGGAGCAGGGAGAGATGGGGGCTGTCGGCGATGGGCCCCTCCTGGAGCAGCGCGTACGACTTCACCGGGAAGAGCGCGGCCTGCAAGGCCTCCGGCAGGCCCGCCCCCGCGGCCGCCCCCGTCGGCGCGACGCCCACGGAGAGGCTGACGAGGCTGAGGGCGAGGCAGAGGAGCAGGATTCGGGTGGGCGAACGGAATGGACGCATCGGGAACCTCCGTGGGGGGAGAAGCCAGGCCAAGGGGTGTCTCAGGGTCCTGCCGCCCGGTGCCGCGCTGGTCCTGGCCTTCGAGCCAGACCCCGAGGCCAACTGCGAGACCGACGAGGAGGATGGCGAGTGGCTCGGTGACGAACGGGAGGAAATCAGTCTCGGGTATGCCACTCCTCCCAGGGCCTCAGGGGTTCTGGGCTGTACTGCTGGAGGTCGGGGCTGGTGTACGGGAGCGCCCGATGGCCCCAGGGGTGGGCGAGATCCCAGGGCTCGCTGTCGAGCTGGACAATGACCTCGTAGCCCTCGCCATCTTTGGCCATAGCCTCGGCGGTGCTCGGCTTGCCCCAGTCGAGGGATTGGCACGGGGCGGCGTGGAGGCGGTGGGCTTGTGTGGGCAGGTGTCGTGGTGTGAAGGGCGGGGGGCCGTTCGTGGTGGTCGGGCTTCTTGGTGCCATGTGGTGGGCGGTGGTGTGTGTGGAGCTCTCTCGCACGTGTCGCGCTCCGCCGGGGGACATGCGAGACGGGGGCGCGAGGATATTGGGAGCGGCGGCTGCGTGCCAGGTCAGCCCTTTGCGAGTTCGTCAGGGGCGGGGGAGTCCGACTCCGCTTGCGCCTGGTCCGAACAGGTTCCCGACCGCTACAATTCTGACAGAGGGTGTGGTGCCGTCGACAGGGGTCGAACCTGCATGGTCCCGATTAAAAGTCGGGAGCGTCTGCCTTTGCGCTACGACGGCATGGTGGACCTGGTAGGCATCGAACCTACGCCTGACCGGGTAAGAGCCGGCCGCTCTGCCAATTAAGCTACAGGTCCATGCTGCCAGAGGGAGGATTCGTACCTCCAGCCTTCCGCTCAGAGGGCAGATGGTCTAGCTGTTGACCTCCTCCGGCACGTCCTTCTTCATCCGGCGGTAGATCTCCACGGAGATCCCTGGCAACGTGGTCGGCTTCACGGGAACCGCCCACGGCCGCATACCCGCCAGCTCCGGGGTCCGGTTGCCTTTCCGGCGATTGCAGGGCACACAGCAGGTCACGATGTTCTCCCAGCTCGTGGCACCTCCCATCGTCCGTGGAACCACGTGATCCATGTTCAGCTCGGCGGCCTCCGCCGTGACGCCACAATACTGACAGCGGAAATTGTCCCGCAGATACACGTTGGCCCGCGAGAACTTCACCGCATGCCACCGCGGCCGGATCATTCGTAGGAGCCGGACGATGGCCGGCAGCTTCACCACGAGACTGAAACTCCGGACTTCCCGATCCGTTTCCTCCACAACCTCCACCCGACCGAGGGTCACGAGCCGAATGGCCCGCTGCCACGTAATCACCTGTAGGGGCTCATACGTGGCGTTCAGTAACAAGACCTGCTCCATAACATCGCTCCTTTCTGTGGTACTGGCGAGAGGATTTGAACCTCTAACCTTGCCCCCATCAAGGGCCTGCTCCGCATTGAGCTACGCCAGCAATAGTTGACGGGGTGTCTGCCGGAATTCGAATCCGGATCACGTGGGTCACGGCCACGCTGCTTGCCATTAGCATACAGACACCGGAGCTGCCGGGTGGTTTCGAACCACCGACCTCGTCCCGACCAAGGACGCGTTCTGCCTACTGAACTACGGCAGCACGAGGGACGTCCTGCCATTAGACGACTCGACCCTCTCGAGCCGAGGCGGGGCCTCGAACCCCGCATTTTCCCTCTGGAGCCGGTCAGAGGTCTCGAACCCCTCACCTGTCCCTTACAGGGGGACCGCTCTACCCGCTGAGCTAGACCGGCGTGGTGGGATCGACCGGACTCGAACCGGCAATCACTGCGCTGAGAACGCAGCGGCTTCTCCAATTCGCCTACGATCCCATGGTTGCGGGGCCGCGAGTTCAACGCGGGACGATCTGGTTTATGAGACCAGCGAGCGCAGCGGTGCTCAATCCCCGCCATTGGTCCCGAGTCTCAGTGTCGAGCTGAGCACGCGAGGCGTATGAAACCTCGCTGGGCAGCCGGCCCACTCGGGTTAACCGGCCGTGGCCATCGGGGGCGAGAGCTTTGGCGCGACCCACTCTCTTCCGTCACGGCTCGTGCCGGCGATTGGTCTGGGTGGCCGGCTTCGATCCGGCGACCTCACGCTCCCGAAGCGTGCGCGCTCCCAGGCTACGCTACACCCAGATGGTCAGGACAGGTGGATTCGAACCACCGACCTCCGGTCCCCCGAACCGGCGCGCTCCCAGGCTGCGCCATGCCCTGTCTTTCAAGTGGTCGGGGTGGGCGATCTCGACCCGCCGGCCCCCTGGTCCCAGGCCAGGTGCTCTACCTCTGAGCTACACCCCGATGGAGACGCCGGCATGACTCGAACATGCATCCGTGGGTTTGCAGCCCACTGCTTCACCTTTCAGCCACGGCGTCATCAGTCCTTGGTTCCTGCTGGTAGAAGATGCAGAAAAACGGCCAAGATCTTCTACCACGGTGGAGAAAGCGGGATTCGAACCCGCGACCTTCCGGATGCCGCCCGGATGCTCTCCCGCTGAGCTATTTCCCCGGTGGAGTCGGAGAGGCTCGAACTCTCAACCTCCTGGATGCGGACCAGGCGGTCTCCCAATTGACCTACGACCCCATGGCAGCGGAGCCAGGCTACGATCCTGGAACCTCGAGGTTCAAAGCCTCGCGCTCTGCCAGTTGAGCTACTCCGCTCAGTGTCGCCTGCTCCCCGACCGTGCGCCCGCTGATCGGCGGTCTCACGACTACCGATGGGCGAAGTACGGCTCCTCGGTGGTAGACGTCCTCCGATCATCTGTTCCAACTTCTCCTCGGCGGTCGTGCACCGCACATGCACAATCGCTCCAGAGACAAGCCGCGTTCCCTCATCACGACCAATCCTATCTCCACATTTTCACAGACCATCATTACCTCCTTGGCGGAGGAGAGGAGACTCGAACTCCTATGCGTGTGACCGCGCCTGGCCTCCAACCAGGTGCCCTACCATTAGGCGACTCCTCCATGGCGGAGGGTCAGGGATTTGAACCCCGGCTGGGCTGTCGCCCAGGCTTCGCGGTAGCAACGCGACCCCTTACCGGACTCGGGCAACCCTCCATGGAGCGGGATACCAGACTCGAACTGGTGTAGCCAGGCTGGCGACCTGGGGCCTAGCCTCTCGGCCAATCCCGCATGGTGGAGCAGGAAGGACTCGAACCCTCGACCTCCCGCTTGCAGGGCGGGTGCTCTCCCTGGTGAGCTACTGCCCCATGGAGCCGGTGAGAGGAGTCGAACCTCCGTTTCTGGTTTACGAAACCAGCGCCTTGCCACTAGACGACACCGGCATGCTTGCGCGATCTCTACGCCTTCGATACTCAACCCTCTTGTGGCAATGTGCACACCGAACGTGGTGGCGGACAGGGGATTCGAACCCCTACGTGACCCGCTTTTAGGGCGGGGCCTCTGCCGACTTGGGCTACTCCGCCATGGTACCGGACCTCGGATTCGAACCGAGAACATTCAGCCTCTCAGACTGACGCCTCTGCCAGTTGGGCTAGTCGGCCATGGTGGCCCCCCTGGGATTCGAACCCAGAACAACTACGTTCTGAACGTAGCTCCTCTGCCAGTTGGGATAGAGGGCCTTTGGTACCGGGGACGCGATTCGAACGCGCACTGTTCAGCTTCTAAAGCTGCTGCCTCCTGCCAGTTGGGCTACCCCGGCATCGACGGCTTACTCGGATCTCGGCTACTCCAACCGTATGCTTCTACGGGTCGCAATCCGCAATCCGACTGGGCCGTCACTTCTGGCGCTCGCTGGGCGACTCGAACGCCCGACCTCCAGGTCCGCGGCCTGGTGCCCTTCCATCTGGGCCAAGCGAGCATGGCGGAAAGCGGAGGAGTCGAACCCCGGCCCTTGCGAGGCCCCCTGGTTTTCGAGACCAGTTGCTGGCCACCCAGCAGCGCCTTCCATGGTGCCGTCCCGAGGTCTCGAGCCTCGCGCCTCCTGGGCTTCAACC
>JACQVO010000087.1 GCA_016209725.1 Candidatus Methylomirabilota bacterium
GCAGCAGGTGGGATGGCCGGAGTAGGTGTAGGCGTGCATCCAGCGGTCCCCATAGGGCACCGAGAGCATCGTCTCGAAGACGGGCCGGGAGACCATGATCCCCCCCAGCGGGAGATACCCGCTGGTGACGCCCTTGGCGAAGGCGAGGATGTCCGGCTCCACGTTCCAGCGCGCGAGGGCGAACCAGCGGCCGGTCCGCCCGAAGCCGGTGATGACCTCGTCGGCGACGAAGAGGATGTCATGCTGGGTGCAGATCTCCCGCACCCGGGGGAAGTAATCGTCCGGCGGGACGATGATCCCTCCGGCCCCCTGGACCGGCTCGGCGATGAAGGCGGCCACAGTCTCGGCCCCCTCACGCAGGATGGTCTCTTCCAGCATGCGCGCGGCCGCCTGGCCCACGCTCTCCCCCGGCCTCGCCCCCTCGAGGCGATAGGCGTAGGGGGCGGCCGTGTGGACGAAGTTCGGCACGCGGGGCTCGAACATCTTGGTGTAGCCCGGGATCCCGGTGGCGCTCATGGTGGCCAGGGTCACGCCGTGGTAGCCGTGCTGGCGGGCGATGATCTTCACCTTCTCGGGGCGGCCTCTGGCCTTCCAGTAGAACCGGGCCGTCTTGAAGGCGCTCTCGTTCGACTCCGCCCCTCCGCTGGTGAAATAGACGGCGGTGAGGTTCGGGTAGGCGATCCCGGTCAGGCGACGGGCCAGTTGGATGGCCGGCACATTGGAGGATCCCACGTAGTTGGTGGAAAAGGCGAGGGTGGCCATCTGCTCGGCCGCGGCCTCGGCGAGCTCGCGGCGACCGTGGCCGATGTTCACGTTCCAGAGACAGGACAGGCCGTCCAGGTATTCGCGTCCCGAGGCATCCACCAGGGTGGCGCCGGTGCCCCGCACCCAGACGTGCGGCTCCGCATGATCAGCGGGGTGATACAGCGGATGAAGGAGGTGCTGCCGATCCTCGGCGAGCAGCGTGGAGACGTCCCAAGTGGCCATGGCGGATGCCCTCCTGCAGGCGTGTCGGTTGTGGAAGTCCTCGCCGGGAATCGGCCTCGCGAACCGGAAGGACCGGACGTCCCGATACTAGCCCGACCTTCCTCCGAATGTCCAGTCCTGGCACCGTTTCAGCTTGGAATGGTTCGCCTTGATGGGCTATAAATGCGCGCCGAGGGGAGTGGGGGAGCACCCCGCTCTCATGTCGCTGCGCCGCAGAACCATTCCGGGAAAGGAGGTGGCCTTGGATATCCGGGTTGTGGTCGGGGATGTCACACGGTTTCGGGGCGACGCCCTGGTGGTGAACCTGTTCGAAGGCGTCAAGGCCCCCACTGGGGCCACGGGCGCCGTGGACGCTGACCTGGGCGGTCTTATCCGGAAGCTCATCCGGACGGGCGAGGTGACGGGCAAGTGGGGAGAGCAGACGCTGCTCCATACCCTGGGGAAGCTCCCGGTGAGCCGTGTCCTAGTGATGGGGCTGGGCAAGCCAGGGGAATTCACCCTGGACCGCGTGCGGATCGTCTCGGCCGAGGCGGTCAAGCAGTCGCGAAAGACCGGCGCCCGCCAGGTCGGAACCATCGTGCATGGGGCCGGCACCCAGACGGGCACTGAGGGCTTCAACGCGGCGCAGGCCACCCAGGCCCTCTCCGAGGGTGCCGTGTTGGGGCTGTACCGGTTCAGGCGATACAAGCGGGAACCCGAGGACGCGAAGGAGATCCAGATCCTCACCATCGTCGAGCGGGAGCGAGAGAAGGTGCGGGTCATGGCCGAGGCGGTCCGCCGGGGACGCATTGTGGCCGAGGCCACCAATTCGGCCCGGGACCTGGTGAACGAACCGGGGAACACACTGACCCCCACAGAACTGGCCCGCCGCGTCAGGGGGCTGGCCGGGAGGGCGGGCGTCCGCTGCCAGGTCTTTGGCCCGCGGGAACTCCGACGGCTGGGGGCCCGAGCCCTGCTGGGGGTGGCGCGGGGAAGTCAGGAGCCGCCACGACTCATTGCCCTTGAATACCGCGCTGGGCGTCGGGGCGGTCCCCATTTGGGCCTCGTCGGCAAGGGGATCACCTTTGACTCGGGCGGCATCTCCATCAAGCCGGCCGAGAACATGGAGGCCATGAAGGGGGACATGGCAGGGGCGGCCGCCGCCGTCGCCGCCACATTGGCCATCGCCCAGCTCACGCTGCCCATTCACGTCACGACCGTCGTCCCGGCGACGGAGAACCTCCCCAGCGGAGCCGCGCTGAAGCCCGGGGATATCCTGCGGGCCATGAGCGGCAAGACGATCGAGGTGATCAACACCGACGCCGAGGGACGACTGGTCCTGGCCGACGCCCTGCACTATGCCTGCAGCCGCAAGGTGACGCATCTCGTGGACGTGGCCACCCTTACGGGCGCCTGCGTGGTCGCCCTGGGGACGCTGAACAGCGGGGCGTTCACCAGCAACCAGGCCCTGCTGGACAAGGTCCTGGCGGCCGGCCGGGCCGCGGGGGAGAAGATCTGGCCGATGCCGATGGACGTCGAGTATGACGAGCTGATCAAGAGCGACATCGCCGAGATCAAGAACACGGGCGGCCGGAAGGGCGGTGCCGTTACCGCCGCCAAGTTCCTCCAGCATTTCGTGGGGGACACGCCGTGGGTGCACCTGGACATCGCCGGGACCTTCGAGACGGACAAGGAGAAGGGCTATCAGCCCAAGGGTGGGACGGGCGTGATGGTGCGGACGCTGGTGAACCTGGCGGTGGAGCTTCTGGCGGAATAGGCAATCCGGTAATCGGGCAATCCCGCGATTGGGCAATCTGGCAATCGGGCACTCTGGCAATCCGGCACCGCTGGAGTCAATTGGTCAAGCGGTCGATTGGTCAATTCTGGAAGGCAGGAGCGCGCGAGGATGGGCAGCGGCTCCCTTGACATCCTCCCGTCAGGAATCTGCGTAATCCCCGCCTGACCGCTGGCGGGCAGGTGCGTACTCTGCGGATGAGTGAAGCCTGAAAGGGCTACACCACCACGCAGGTGATGGTCTTTCCCACCCCCGGCGCCGCCTGGATGTTCGACATGACGAGTCTCCCGATGGCCTCGGGATCCTTGGCCTCCACATAGGCGATGATGTCATAGGGGCCCGTGACCAGGTGGGCTGACTTCACGCCGGGGATCTTGGCGATCCTCGTGCAGGCCTGCAGGGCCTTCTTGGGTGCCGCCTCGATCAGGACATAAGCCGCGGCCATGGTTTTCACCTCCTTTTCCCAGAGCGTGGAGTCACAATACCCAAGGGGCGGGAATCTAGCAAGCCAAAAGCCTTCCTCCTGAGCGGGGCACAGCTCCCACCGCCGACCTTCCGCAGACGACCCGCTCTTGGCTTCTTCCTGCTGCTCTCCTTGACTTGCCTCGCCGGGACGCCTAGGATGCGTTCGTGCCGAAACCGTTCGGTGTCCGGGGGGAGCAACGCGAAGTCTGCGCCAAGGGGGAGACATGCCTGCGCCTGAGCTGAATGATCACGCTGCGCCCCGCGAGCCGTTATCGATCCTGGGGAGCCTGCGGGCGACCCTGGCGGAGGAGCGATGGGCCAACCTCGCCGCGTGTGGCGTTCTGACGTGTCTCTCGATTCTGGCGTTCGCGAATTCCTTCGCCAACGGCTTCGCAGTTGACGACGAAGTCCTCATCGAGAAGAA
>JACQVO010000094.1 GCA_016209725.1 Candidatus Methylomirabilota bacterium
CTCAATCTGTCCAGCCAATGGGCTCAGACCGGCCTCCAAGCCGTGGCGTTGCTCGTACGGCATCACGTCTTGGAACAGCATCCGAAGCTCCTGGCTGAATCGCTTCACCATGGGATTGTTCTGGTAGGTGGCCGATTCAAAGGCCGCCTTGACCGGGGGAATGGCAAAGACGGGACGCGTGTTGGCGCGCTTCGCCAGCCGCTCCGGCGTCCACAGGAACCGCAGCAGCTTCTTCGAAGCCTCGACTTTGGCCGCGTCGGCCTTGGATACCGTAAAGAAGTATGCCCCGCCGAAATTCCCCTTCGGTGGATAGTCGGAGGCGTCGGGACCCGGGAACGGGAAGATGCTCATCTTGTCCAGGAGTCCTGGATTCTCGGAGGCAGCCTGCCCAACGACCGCTCCCCACTCCAAGGTCATTGCCACCTTTTCCTTCACAAAGGCGGTTCGGTACTCGGCCCACGACCAATCAACGCTTGCAGGCGGAGATGCTGCCTTGTACAGGTCCACGAGGAACTTGAGGGCACGGACGGCCTTCTCCTTGTTCTTGTCGAACACGTACTTCCCCGTGGCCGGATCATAGACGTAGGCGCCAGCCGAGTACAGGATCGCCCCGTAGGTTTGCTGGCCCACATACTCCCGACCCAGCGGAACCCCCATTCCATGGATGCCGTCCTTCGGGCTGTTGAGCGCCTTGGCCACCTCCAATAGCTCCGACCAGGACTTGGGGGTGGCCAACTTCTTCTGGGCAAACAGGTCCTTGCGGTAATAGACGGCCTGGTGCAGGGCCCAGTCCGGGATCCCCCAGGTCTTCCCGCCTGCGGAGACCCAGTCGAGATACTTCTTGGTGAACTGGGCTCGTCCAACCGCATTGATCACGTCATCCAGCGGCTCCAGCACGCCCTTGGCGTGCAGGAATGCGACCATCGCCTCAATGTTGTTGAAGACGTTCGGCGGGTTCCCGGCCTGGATCGCCGCCGCCAGCTTCGGATAGACCACGCTGTACGGGACTGCCTCAATCGTGACCTTGATCCCTGGATTCTGCTTCTCAAACTCCGCAACGTCCTCCCGAAGATTGGCCATCTGCGCCTCGACCGTCCGCATGGTCCAGAGCGAGATGTCAATGGCGGCCAACGTAGGCGGTGTGCTCACCCCCAGGACCACACCGAGTACGAGAAGGCCCAATGCAATCCTCAAGGTGCCAGAGCTCAGCTTCATGGCCGTTCCCCCTTTCTGGGTTTCTGTCAACGGATGCGCCTTCGGAAGTGTTCCTTGTCACAGATCTTCTCAAATGAGCCCCGCGCTCTTCAGGGCCTGTTGGATCGCCGCCTTCTGCGCCGGCGAGCTGGCCGGCATCGGCGCACGCGGCAGGCCGGCCTTGCGGCCCTGAAGCTCCTCCGCGCACTTCACGTTGGCCGGCAGGTTGTCCGCCCAGATGGCGTTCCAGATGGATAGGAGCTTCTCGTGCAGCGCCAGCGCCTGCTTATGATCCCCCGTCCGGACCGCGTCCCACAGTTGCACGCAGAGAGTCGGGGCGGCCGTCAGGATGGCGGCAATGGCGCCATGGGCTCCCAGGGTGAAGGACGGGTACAGCACGGCATCCGTGGCGCTCATGATCCGTCCCCGGTTCCCCACCATGAGGAGAAGGTCGGCCAGGAGCTTCAGGTCGCCCGCGCTCTGCTTGACGCCGATCACCCCCTCCACGCCGGTGATGATCCGCGTGAGAAGCTGCGGCGAGAGGTAGACCGAGGGGACGACGTTGTAAATGATGATGGGCAACCCGGTCCCTTTGGCCAGGGCCTCGTAGTGGCGCAGCAGGGCGTCGTCATCCGGACGGAAGATGTAATGGGGCGGGGTCACCTGGAGGGCGGCGACCCCCAGGTCCTTCACGGCCAGCCCGCGCTCGATGGCCGCGCCGGTGCTCTCCACGATGACCCCCGTGATCAACGGGACGCGGCCCTTGACCTCCTGGGCCACGATCTGGGTGATGCGGCGAGACTCCGGCGTGCTGAGGGTGTGCCCCTCCCCGGTGCTCCCGCATGCCGCCAGGCCGTGGACCTTGGCCACCTCGATCATGTATCGGGTGTCCGCCCGCAGCGCATCCTCGTCGATGGCGTCATCCGCACGGAAGGGGGTCGTCAAGGGAGGCACGATGCCGTAGATTTCCTCGTGCATGAACGCTCCTTTCTGCAGGGCACCTTCGTCGGGTTCTTGCCCACAGCCGCCCTGCGGCGCTCGGGTGATCTGTCAACGAATCGCCGGCGCGCTCCCCGTCGGGACTCAGTCCAGACGCAAGTACGGCAGGGACCAGGAATAGGGAACCCGCTTCACTTGTGCGAAGCTCAGCAGTTCCCGGAACGAGGCTGTCCGAATTGGCAGGCACCGTGCCCGCTCATATCAGGTTCAGAGACTTCATCACCCTCTTGACGTTCTCGATCTCCTCAGGGGTGCCCTTCGACAGCGGAAGGCGAGGAATCCCCGCGTCCACTCCGACCAGCTTCATGGCTTCCTTCCAGAGGCAGACCGGGTTCGTGCGGCCGTTCTGTCCCATGATCTTCAGGAGCGGGTAGATCCTGCGCTGCATCTGGGCGGCGTCGGTGATCTTCCCGGCCAGGAAGGTGTCGATCATGTCGCGGATCAGCGACCCGATGACGTGGGACGCACCGCTGATGACGCCGCCGATCCGGTCGGGCCCGCCCTGGGCATAGGCCTCCAGGATCATCGTGTCGTCGCCGTTGTAGATGATGAAGTCCTCCGGCGTCGCGTTGAGGAAGCCCGTGATCTGCTTGGGGTTGAGCTCGGCCTCTTCCTTGATGGCCACGATGTTCTTGACCTGCGCCAGCTTGCCGACCGTTTCGGGGTCGATGTTGACCCCGGTGAAAATCGGGATGTTGTAGAGCATGAGATTCAGCGTGGGGAGGCCCTCCGCGACCTTCAGGTAGTGGGTGTAGAGTTCTTGCTGGCTCGGCTTGGTGTAGTAGGGGGCGACGATCATGGCGGTCTCGAAGCCGAGGGCCGCCGCCTTCTTCCCGAGCGCGACGGTCTCGATGGTCGAGGCGCACCCGATGCCCGCGATGAGCGGGATCTGGCCCCCCACGACCTCCGTGACGGCCTCGAAGAGCTTCACCCGCTCGTCGAAGGTCTGGGAGTGGAATTCGCCCGTGGTCCCCGACAGGATGAGCGTGTCCCCCTTCTTGTGATTGACCAGATACTGCGCGAGCTTCTTCGCCTTCGCGTAATCGACGCTCTGGTCTTCGGCGAACGGGGTCACCATCGGGATCAGGATCTTGCCGTAGGTTTCTTTCCGAAACACATTCACTTCTCTTCCTCCTTTCCTTCCCCTCTGGGCTGATCCAAGGTTGCCTCTGGACAGGGAGGGATGCATCCCTTCGTCACCACAGCTCGTGGTGACGATTTCTCAGATGGGGCCGTGCGGTTGCCCTCCATTCTCGGGATCTCCACGAACGCCTCGCCCTCACGGCGCTGCCGAGGTCTTGGGACGGACTCCCCTGCGGTTGATGGTAGGGGCCTGGCGGACTCCGTCGGGGGGCGACGACGGCTCGCCCCTGTACCCGAGCCGGGCCGAGAGTTTCCCCGCAACCTCTTTCACTCGTTCAGCCAGAGGCGGGATCGCCTCCTTCGGGATCCGGGTGGCTGGGCCCGAAATGCTCAGCGACGCAATGACGTTGCCGGAGTGGTTCCGGATGGGCGCGGCCACGCAGCGCACGCCTGGCTGGTGCTCGCTCTCGTCCACGGCGTAGCCGGATGTCCGGACCTTCTCCAGCTCTTTGCGGAGTCGGGCTGGAGCGGTAATGGTCTGAGGCGTGTAGCGGGTCAGTCCCCTCCGACAGACGTGCTCCAGCACCGGCTCGGGCTGGAAGGCGAGAAGGGCCTTGCCGACCGCAGTGCAGTAGGCGGGGGCGCCCTTACCAATGGTCACGTGGGACGCCAGACCGTGGGGGGAGTCCATCTTCTCGATGGAGACCACCTGTGATCCATCGAACACCCCCAGGTGGACGGTTTCCCCGCTCTCCCGCGACAGTTCCTCGATGAACGGCAGCGCCTGGCGGTGGACCTCCATGTTGGCGAGGACCATGCTGCCCAGCTCCAGGAGCTTCAGCCCCAAGCGGTAGAGGTCCCGGTCTCCCTCCTGCTCCAGGATGCCCACGTCGCGCAAGGTGGCCAGGATGCGGTGGGTCGTGCTGAGGGGCAGCCCGACCTTGCGGGCGATGTCGGTGAGGGAGATTCGCGGCTCCTGGAGCGAGAAGCAGTCGAGGATGCGCATGGCCTTCCGGAGCGACTTGAGACCCTCGGCGCCGGACTCCTGTTCAAGAGCGCGCCTCTTGGTGGTTCCTGCGGTGCGGCCTGTAGCCATCCGACCAACCTCCCCTCGCCTTGGATGCGCCTGGCGACCTCTGGGAAAGGGAACGGTCCCCGATGGAACGGTGAATCGGCTGAATGTCCGACTTCCAATATATGGAAGTCATTTCTTATATGTGAGAAATATAGGCGCAACCCTGGGGGTCTGTCAAGGCCTTTAGCGGCTCGCGCGCTCCGACAGTCGGCGCGGGTCCCATGGAAGGCTTTTCCGACTTTGTCGCGGAGGCCGCTGGGCGTGACTCCTGGGAGCCGAACGTCGGCGGTTGGAGCGCAGTGTTCAACGCTCGCCATTCGGGCTTCAGGGCGAGAGGGTGGGGGCTGGCCCGCGGGGTCGAGAGAAAGGGAGACGAGGGGAGGTCGGGAGGCGGCCGAGGACGCCTCCTCGCCGGGGCTCAGGGCATGAAGGGAAGATCCACCTTGCTTCCCCCCTGCCACTGGATGCGCTCGAGCCAGGCGGACGGCGGGTCCTTGAGCAACTCCGTTGCATACACCTCGGCATCGTCGCTGGGGTGGTATCCGAGCACCCTGCGCGCGCGCGTGAGGTCCCACCAGGAGCGGCTGTTGTTCGACACGCCGTAGACGACTTCGTAGTGGATGTCGCGGGCTTCGACGGCGCACCGGACCAACCGGGTCATGTCGGCCGGACTGATCCACACGGCCAGATGGCGCTCCTCCAGCGGCCGATCCTGGAAGAATCCGATGCGGAGGCAGACCGCGCTCAGGCCAGCCTTCTCCGCGTACAGCCGACCCATGGCTTCGGCGAAACACTTGGTCACGGCGTACATGCTGTCCGGCCGGATCGGGACGGTCTCGTCGATGATCTGACCGGCGGGATAGTAGCCCACGACGTGGTGGGTGCTCGCGTACACCACGCGGGGAACGCCGGCGACGCGCGCCGCCTCGAACACGTTGTAGGTGCCGAGGATGTTTGCCGGCAGCAGCTTGTCGCGAAAGCCCTGGACGTCAGAGATCCCGGCCATGTCCACGATCGCGTCCGCTCCCCTGGCCGCCTGCTCGACCCTTTCCGCGTCGGTCGTGTCCCCCCTGATGAGCGTCTCATTCGGGCCGAGATCGGCGATGGCCGACCGGTTGAACAGGATCAACCGATAGTCGTCCCGCATGCCCCGCCGCAGGCACTGGCCGATCCTGCCGCTTGCCCCTGTGAGGAGGATCGTCTTCATCTTCCCGGGTGTTTCCCTTCGTCCGTGGGCAGATGTCCCCCACACAGGGCGATAGTGTACTGCCTGAGAAATCGCTAGGCTTCGCCCACCTTCGGCCGGACCTCGGCGGCGAAGCGCTCCAGGACGTCGAGCATCGCCGGGACTGCCGCCACCGAGAAGTCGAGCACGAAGTGTTGGACCCCGGCGGCCACGTACGCCTGGAGATCTTCCACGATCTGGGACGGGGTTCCGGTCAGAGGCGTCCGGGCACCGCGTACCTCCTCGAACTTCAGCGGCCCCTTGAAAGCGATCGTGATTGCGGCCGGATCACGCCCGGCGGCGGCGGCCATGTCGCGTAGCTCCCGCACCCTGGCCGCCAGCTCGGGAGGGTACAGCGCCACCGGGGGGCGGAGGCCCAGGGGATGCC
>JACQVO010000083.1 GCA_016209725.1 Candidatus Methylomirabilota bacterium
AGCCCATGTGCTACACCCTGCGGGAAGCGGACGAGATCCTGGCCGCGCACAAGAAAGCCGGCACGGTCTGCATGGTCACCTACATGAAGCGGTACGATCCCGGCTTCCGCTATGCCCAGCCGCTCATCCGAAACCTGAAGGATCTCCAGGCCATCCACATCACCATCCTGCACCCGTCCGAGGCGAACCAGGCCGGGCACCATGCTATCCGCCGGTTCCCCGATGTCCCGGCCGACGCCCGGGCGCGCCTCCGCGCGGAGCAGGACGCCTTGATCCGGGAGGTGATCGGCGAGTTCACCCCGCTGGAGCGCCGGGTCTTCGCCGAGAACCTCCTGTCCACCCTGGTCCATGACGTCAACGTCCTGCGGGGCCTGTCGGGCGACCCGGCCGAGGTCCTCTTCACCGACGTCTGGGCCGGCGGCGAGGGCATGCTGACCTGCATGCGGTACGCCTCTGGCGTCCGCGCCATCATCAGCCTCCAGTATCTGCCTGACCTGGCCCACTACGAGGAGACGGTGGCCTACCATGCCAAGGCCGACCGGGTCCGCCTGGTCTTCCCGTCCCCCTTCTTCCGCAACATGCCCACGCCCGTCATCGTCGAGGGGATGGAGGACGGGAAGCCGTTCGAGAAGCACGTCATCGCCTCCATGAAGGAGGCCTTCAAGGAGGAACTGCTCCACTTCGCCGAGTGCGTGCAGCAGGGGAAGACGCCCATCACGACGCCGGAGGAGGCCAAGGGCGACGTCGCCCTCCTCCACCAGATCTTCCAGGCCATCAAGCGGCCGCTTCGCTAGCCAGGACGCCGGCCGGGGTTACGGTTCGCCTCGGCCGGCCCGAGGCATAACGAACCGACGAAAGGGGGAGAAATGCCATGCGACGACAAAATTGGATGCTGACGGGCCTGGTTCTTCTGGGGATCGTCGTGGGCCTGGCGGGCCTGGCCGGGGCCCAGCAGAAGATCGTGATCTACGCGGCCCAGGACGAGAAGACCACCAACGAGATGACCCGCATGTTCATGGAAGAGACCAAGATCGGAACGGAGGTCATCCGCGTGGCCGCCGCCGGCACGCTGGCCACGCGCATCCGGGCCGAGAAGGCAGCGCCCAGGGCCGACGTGTTCATGGGCGGGTCGGTGGAGTTCCATGAACCGTTGGCCACGGAGGGATTGGTCCTCCCGTACCGGTCACCGGTCGTGGAGGAGGCCAAGATCGACCCGGCCTACGTGAGCCCGGCAAACTACTGGCACGGTTTCTTCGTCAATAGCCTGGTGATCATCCTGAACCCCCAGCGGTTCCAGCGGGAGATCGCCTCGGTCGGCATGGCCAAGCCGAAGACCTGGGATGATCTGCTGAGTCCCGTCTACCGGAAGAAGCTAATCGCCGGCAATCCGGCCACCTGCGGCGGTGCCTACATCTTCTCGGCGCTCCAGATCTTCCGCCTTGGGGGAGAGGATCAGGGATTCGACTGGCTGAAGAAGCTGGATGGCCAGATCCTGCAATACACGCCCACCTGTCCCGGCACCATCACCCTGGTCGCCCGGGGCGAGGGGGTGGCAGGGATCACCTGGGCCGACGACTCGATCGAGGCCATGCTGGAGAAGCAGCCCATCGAGATCATCTTCCCGCCCGACACGGGCGCCGAGATCGGGGCCATCTCCATCATCAAGGGCGGTCCGAATCCGGAGGGCGCCAAGAAGTGGGTGGACTTCGCCTTGGGGAAGAAGGCCCAGGCCTTGAAGACCGAACTGGGCTTCACCTATCCCGTCCGCGTTGACGTGGACCCGCCCAAGAATGTGCCCCCGCTGTCGGCTATCAAGCTCGGGAAGTACGACCGCAAGTTCGCCATCGAGAATCGGGAACGCCTGACGAAGAAATGGGAGGCGGAGATCGGTTCGAAGCGGTGACATGCCCGCCGGAAACAGGACGCGCATGCAGTCAGAGAGTTTGACTCAACGCTCCGTCGTAGCGCACTCAGAGTGGCGGGTTCGCGCCTGGTTCCGCGAGCCCGTCACCCTGACCGTAGGCTTGGCGGTCGGAGGACTGCTGACAGTCTTCGTGCTCCTGCCCATCCTCCAGGTCATCACCTACCCGTCGATCCAAGATTACTTCCACCTCTCGGAGAACAGCCGGTGGGTGCGGGCCACGAGCAACACCTTCCGGATGGTGCTCCTCTCGACGTGCACCTCGACCGTCGTCGGCTTCCTGTATGCGATGGCCATCAGCCGTCCGGATTTTCCAGGTCGCGGATTCTTCCGTCTGATGGCCGTCCTCCCGCTCTTTTCCCCCCCGTTCACCATTGGGTTCTCCTACCTCTTGATGTTCGGTCGCTTCGGCGTCATCACCCACGGGCTGTTCGGATTGGAGGCCAGCATCCTCGGCTGGTGGAGCTTGTGGGTGGTGCAGACGCTGAGCAATTTTCCGTACGCCGCGCTGGCCATTGAACGAGCCTTGGCGACCACGCCACCCACCCTCGAGGCGGCCGCCCGCGACCTGGGCGGAGGTTGGCTGGCGGTCTTTCGAACCATCACGCTTCCTCTGGCGCGACCCGCCGTGGCGGGGGCCGCGCTCCTGGTCGCGACCTACGTGCTCGCCGATTTCGCGAATCCGCTCATCATCGGCGGGGACTTCCCCTTGCTGGCGACGGAGGCCTGGTACCGGATTGATGGCTGGGGGGACCTGAGAGGCGCCACCCTGCTGGCCGCGACGCTCCTGCCCCCGGCGACTCTCTTGTTCATTGGAGAGCGCTACTGGGTGAGCCGACGGACCTACGCCGTGATCGGGGGACGGGGAAGTTCGCTGGATCGTCCCCCCTTGCCTGGCCTCTTGCAGTGGAGCCTGCTCGCGTTCTGCGGGTTGGTTGCCGGCCTCATCCTGAGCCTCTACTTCGGCGTGGTGGCCGGCGCCTTCACCCGAACCTGGGGCGTGGACTGGACGCCGACCCTCAACCAGTGGTACGTGGCGCTGACCAAGGCCGATCACATCAGGAACAGCCTGGTCTTCGCCGCGACGGCGGGCCTCTTCGCGACGGTCCTGGCCACGGTCGCGGCATACCTGGTTGATCAGAGGGCTTTCCCCGCGGGAAGGGTCCTGGACGCCCTCTGCGTCCTGCCCGCCGCCGTGCCGGGTGTCTTCTTCGGCATCGGGTATCTCTTGGTGTTCAACCGCCCCGGGGTTCCCCTGGCCGGCACCGCCCTCGTCCTGATCCTGGCCTTCACCTTTCACAATCTGCCGTTCAGCTACCAGATCGCGCGGGCCGGCCTGGCGCAGATCCATCCGAACATGGCGGACGCGGCGGCCGATCTGGGGGCATTCCGCTTCCGCATCCTGTGGGACGTCCACCTCCGGCTTATCTTTCCCGCCTGCGTCGCCGCGTGGACCACGGCCTTCGTCAACGGCGTCACCAACCTGAGCATCGCCGTCTTCCTCGTGGCCGGGGGAAATCAGGTGGCCACGTTTTCGATCCTGGGCCTCATCGGGGACAATCGGCTAGAGGCCGCTTCGGCCGTGACCACGGCCCTCCTGGCCGCCACCCTGCTGGTGGTGGCCGCCGCCTGGCGATTCTCTCGCGGCGCTCGCGTCATCCCGGGAGTCCTCAGTGGATAAGGCATACGTCGAGTTGGCGCACCTCACCAAGCACTTCGGGGACGTGGCGGCGGTTGCCGACGTCTGCCTGGACGTTCCCGAGGGGCGGATCACGACCCTGCTGGGACCCAGCGGCTGCGGCAAGACCACCCTGCTGCGCCTGATCGCCGGATTCTTTCCTCCCGACGCGGGAGAGATCCGGATCAAGGGGGTGCGGGTGGATCACCTACCCCCCCAGCGGCGGAGCACCGCCATCGTCTTCCAGGATTACGCCCTGTTCCCGCATCTCACCGTTTTCGAGAACGTGGCCTACGGCCTCCGGCGCCGGCGGGTGGCCGCGCCCGAGGTCACACGGCGCGTCCGGGAGATGCTGGCCTTCCTGGGCCTCGAGGATCACGGAGGCGCCTCGCCCCTGCACCTGTCAGGGGGACAGCAGCAGCGCGTCGCCCTGGCCCGGGCCCTGGCCGTGGAGCCGGATGTGCTGCTCCTCGACGAGCCGTTGAGCAACCTGGACGCCAAGCTGCGCACGCGGGTCCGGACGGAGCTGAAGGAGATCCAGCAGTCCCTCGGCAAGACCACCATCTTCGTCACCCATGACCAGGAGGAGGCACTGTCCATCTCTGACCGCGTAGCCGTCATGGACGCGGGCCGCATCCGGCAGGTGGGAAGCCCGGTCGAGGTGTACGCCCATCCCTTGGATCGGTTCGTGGCCGACTTCGTCGGGATCGCCAACTTCCTCCCTGCGACGGTCCGGGCGGTCACATCCGAGGGAGTGGTCTTGGAGTCGCCCCTGGGAACGCTGATGACCCCGCCCCGCAGCGAATTCACGGAGGGAGAGCGGCTCACGATCCTGCTGCGCCCCGAGGCCTTGCGGTTGTCGTTCGAATCGGGGACCGGAACACTCCCGGCCAGGATCCGGTCCACGAGTTTTCTCGGAGGAACGCGACGTCATCACGTCCAGGTGGGACAGCTCACCCTCATGGTGGACGAGTCCTTTTCGGGGACGGCGGAAGACGCCGGACGGCAGATATGGCTGACGATAGATGTCGCCCGTCTTCACCTGCTGCCATCGGAGCCGGCATGAATGTCCGTCCTGAAACACAAGCGGCCATCCAGGCAGCCGAGGCCGCGGGCCGGATCCTCCTGAGCCATCTCGGTCGCGTGCGAGGTGTCCGGCTCAAAGGGACCAAGGATCCCGTCACGGCGGCCGACCTCGCCGCGGAGCGGTGTATCCGCCGCTCGCTCCACCAGCGGTTCCCCGCGGTCGGGTTCCTGGGCGAAGAGGGTGAGGCCTCCAACGGAACCGGCGGCCGCTGGATCGTCGATCCGCTGGACGGCACGATCGGCTTCATCAGCGGCCTGCCGTTCTTCGCCGTCTCCATCGCCCTGGAGCGCCGGGGGAGGATCGAGGCCGGCGTGATCCTCCTGCCCCGGCTCGGCGAACTGTTCGTGGCGGAGCGGGGACGGGGGGCCTGGCTGAACGGCCGCCGGATTCATGTGTCACAGACGGGAAGCCTCAACCACTGCGTGATCTCGCTCTGGCACGATGACACGGTGTGGGGCGACCGCCGACTGCGCGACCGCATTGCCGTGCTGGCCCTGAAGGTCCGCAACGTCCGCATCTTCGGCGCGGGCTTCTCCCTGGCCTACGTCGCCGCCGGCCGGCTGGACGCCTACTGGGAGCAGAGCGCCTGCCCGTGGGACGTGGCAGCGGGTGCGCTGCTGGTCGCCGAGGCCGGGGGCCGGGTCACCGACGGATCCGGTCGCGCATTTGAGATAGATCAACCCACCATCCTGGCCAGCAACGGCCGGATCCATCGTCATCTGATCACCGCCCTGAACGGTCGGCCCGTCAGGGCGGCGTCGCGGAGGTCCTGATGCCCACGACATCACCCATCAGCATCGGCATCGGGGTGCTGGGCTATGCCGGCATAGCCAAGGCTCACCTCAACGCCCTCAAGAAGCTTCCCTACATCTTCTGGCCCTCCCCCGTCCGCTTTCGTCTCTTGGGGATCGGCGGCCGATCCCTCCACGGCGTGGAGGACGCGGCTCGCCGCTACGGCTTTGAGTACGGCACCACCGAGTGGCGTCGCCTCACGGATGACCCGCGGGTGGGGCTCTTCATCAACTGCGCCCCCAACGACGCCCACGCCGAGCCGTGCCTGGCCGCGGCAGCGCATGGCAAGCACCTGCTGTGCGAGAAGCCCCTGGCGCGAGACGCCCGCGAGGCCCGGCGGATGTGGGAGGGAGTGCAGCGCAGCCGGATCCGGCATCAGGTGAGCTACAACTATCGCTTCGTCCCGGCCGTGCGGCTGGCCCGGGAGATGATTCAGGCCGGCGACCTGGGCGAGATCATCCACTTCCGGACGCGATACACCGACGACACGCTCAGCGATCCGGCGACCCCCCACACCTGGCGACAGGAGAAGCGCCGCGCGGGCAGCGGGGCCGTGGGTGACATCGCCTCCCACGTCCTGGACTTGGCGCGCTTCCTGGTGGGCGAGCTGAAGGGAGTGGCTGGCCTCTCGCGGATCGTCGTCCCCCGCCGCCCCGTGGCGCCGGGATCTCGGCAGACCAAGCCGGTGGACGTCGAGGACGTGTATGCAGGCGTCCTGGAATTCACCAATAGAGCCATGGGGACGCTGGAAGTCTCCACCTTTTGCCTGGGGCGGAAGAACTCCCTGACCTTCGAGGTGAACGGGAGGCGGGGAAGCCTCTGCTTCAATCTGGAGCGTCTGAACGAGCTGGAGGTGTTCCGCGCGGAGCCTCGGGGCCGTCGTGACCGTGGATTCAAGACGATACTGGTCACCGACGAAGATCACCCGTACGGTGGGGCCTGGTGGCCTCCGGGGCACATCCTGGGCTGGGAGCATGCCTTCGTCCACCAGTTGAGCCACCTGGTGAAGGCCATCGTGGGCCAGGAGGCGGTGGCGCCGCTGGCCGCCGACTTTCACGATGGGTACGTCAACGCCGTCCTGTGCGACGCGCTGCTCGAGGCGGCGAAGAGGGGCAAGTACGTCCGGCTGAAGCCGCCGCAGCGGCGGACCGACGGCAACACGGCGTGAGACCTCGCCCGATCTAGCATTTGCAAGCACCGGTGGAAGTGCGAGATAATACCCCACGAGACGCTTCGGACACGCGGACCCCTGGAGGGGTGGAGGGAGGTGGTCAGGGCACAACGAGTCAGCAGGTGGAATATCGTTCTGGCAACTCTGCTTTCCCACTCGGGAAGGGGGCAAGCGATGAAGAGGCGAACGTGGATCTCTGTGACGCTGCTCGCGACCTTTACAGTGGTGCTTTGCGCCCTGGCCGTTCCGAGGCCGGCGACCGCTGGGGCGCCGACCGAACTGGTCATCGCCGACAGCCAGTCGGGGGCCAACTTCCAGGCCTACTGGCAGAAGTACGTGATCCCGTCGGTCAGGCAGTCGCTGGGGGTGAACCTGAAGTACCTCGTCACCAGCGACGCCGAGCAGATCCAAAAGACCAAAGCCTGGAAACCGGGTCAGGGCGATTTTCACATCCTGTTCCCCAAGTCCATTGCGACCTGGGTGAAATCCGGGGTGCCCCTGGAGACCCTCAATACCACCAACGTGCCGAACTCGGCCAAGATCGACCCCCAGTACCTCAAGTCCGATGAGGGGGTGGAGCTGCAGGGGAAGGGGGTCCTGTACTGGCGGACCTCCTACGCCCTCATCTACAACAGCCAGTACATCAAGAACCCGCCCAAGTCGTGGAAGGAGTTCTACGATCGCCGGGCGGAGTTCAAGGGGCACATCGGCCTGGTCCGGCCCGACGCGAAGTCCAGCTCCGCCTGGCGTCAGCGGCTCGTCTTCCTGAACGCCTTCCTGAAGGAGAAGCTGACCCAACCCATGGCACAGCTTGAGAAGGACCCGGCCTTCCAGGACGCCTGGAACAAGTTGAAGGACTTCACGAAGTACGCCAAGCTGCCGTTGCCGTCGGAGCCGCCGAACCTGTTCGAGGACTTCAATGCGGGCGAAACCTGGATCGCCCTGTACGCCCAGGACTATTCGCTGTGGTCGGCGCGCCAGGGAACCATGCCCCCCACCATCAAGGCCGTGTATCCGGAAGAGGGCGCCGACGAGATCGGGACCGGCTACCTGGCCGTGCCCGCCAACATCCCGCCGGAGCATAAGGAGGTGGCCTTCAAGGTCGTCAACTATCTCCTCTCCGACGATCAGCAGATCCGGTTGCTCACCACCATGTGGCAGTATCCTGGGACCGAGATCACCGACCAGGCGCCCCAAATCGTCTGGGAGATCGTCCCCAAGCTGGACGTCCTGACCAAGACGGCCATCCCGCGGGAGCGGGTCCGCAAGGACGTCATTGACTACATCAAGGCCCACGCGAAGGAGTTGATCCCCTGACCCGGATAATTCACGAACGGACACGTGAATTCTCCGGATCAATGACCAATGACCAATTTCCAATGACCAAAGATGCTGGGGGACCCATCGCACCTCGTCCGCCCCGGGCGGTGCGATGGGTCCCGGAGCGCGCCGTCAAGGGACATCACTGAAAGCCCATCTCCGATTGGTCATTTGTCATTGGGATTTGGTCATTCCCGCGATTATCCGCGAACGACTTCGCGAATAATCCGGACTAAGCCTCTCGAATCGGCAAGGACCTGCAGGCAACACCATGGGGGCGGGGAATGACCCGCCCCCTCCGTTTGCCGCCGCGGTACAAAGGGATGGCATGACCGCCTTCTGGCGCACCCATCAGTCCACGCTGGTCACCGTGTTCCTGCTCCTGCCCGCCTTGGCGGGTTTCTTCGGCCTCTTCTTCTACCCCATGCTGCTCACCGTCATCCTGAGCTTCCGACCCGAAGGGCACGAGGTGGGATGGACGCTGGAGAACTACACCAGGTTCCTCGCCGATCCCGACGGCCGGTGGGTCATCCTCCTGACCTTCATCCTGGCGCTGGGCTCCACGGCCCTGTCGGTCCTGCTGAGCGTCCCCCTCTCCCTGATCCTGCGCGAGAAGGTCCGGGGACACCAGTTCTACCGTCTCATGATCCTCGTCCCGCTGGTCATTCCCGGCCTGATCGGGGCCCTGGGGCTCCTCTTGTTCTGGGGCTCGCGCGGGTGGTTCAACCTTTTCCTGCTCCAGTTCATGCCCTTCGTCCAGCGTCCCGTGGCAGTCAACTACACCATCCACGGCCTCACCATGTTCTACGTCTGGCTGTACTTCCCCTACACCTGCGTGACCACCATGTCGGCGCTGGAGTCCCTGGACCGCAGCATCGAGGAGGCCGGGGCCGTCTCGGGAGCCAACCGGTGGCAGGTCCTCCGCTACATTGTGCTCCCCCTCATCACGCCCGGTATCCTGGCCGGCTCTGTCCTCACCTTCATGGCGGCCTTCGGGGCCTTCAGCGTGCCCCTGATCGCCGGAGGGAATTACCGCCCCCTGGCGGTGGAGATCTACAAACAGATCTCCATCCCCATCCCGGCCCGCTGGTCGGCGGCCAGCGCCATCGCCATGATCATGGGGCTGCTGCAGGTCGCCTTCCTGACGCTGTACATGCGCTTCGTGCGCCGCGGGGGAGGCACCGGAGGCCCCCGATGACGCTGATGAAGGCCTACCTTCGGGGTCTGTGGGAGGGGAAGTTCATCCTCGGGTACACCCTGTTGCTCAGCCTCACCCTCTTCATCGCGGCGCCTTTCCTGATGATCGCCCTGCGTTCGGTGGGCAAGGGCTGGTTCGGCCGGCTCTGGCTGCCGCCGCAGCTTACGCTGGACTGGTACCGGTGGGCGGTGGAGGTGGGCAACATCCCCGAGGTCATGAAGAACACCCTGATCATCGGGGCCATCGCGGTCATCGTCAGCACCGTGATCGGCATCTTCGCCGGCTGGGCCTTCGGCCGGCGCCAGATGCCGGGCAAGGAGGTGCTGATGGCCATCATCCTCCTGCCTCGCATGATCCCACCGATCACCTACGCCCTGGGTGTGGCCAAGATCTTCTACACCCTCGAGCTGGTGGACACCTACCTGGGCGTGGCCATGGCCCATGTCTCCGTCTGCGCGCCCTATGCCATCCTGGTCCTCTCCGCCACCTTCGAGGGCCTGGACGAGCGTGTCCTGGAGGCCGCCGGCGTCTGCGGGGCCAACACCATCAAGCGCTTCATCTACGTGGTCCTGCCGCTGATCCTGCCCGGCATCCTGGCATCGATGATTTTTTCCTTCACCCATTCCTACAACGAATTCACGCTGACGCTGCTGACCTATGGGCCGAACACCGTCACCCTGCCGATCCGGACCTACCTGGCGGTGGGGGATGGATACTGGGAGATCACCAGCGCCATGGCGGTGATCATGGTCGTCCCCTCCCTCCTCATCCTGGCCATGATCCAGCGACGGGCCAAGCCGGAGAAGCTGGTGGGCGGCTTCAAGGGAGTCTGATGAATGACCGACGCCATGATCGAGTTCCGCGACGTCACCAAGCGCTACGGCAGCCTCGTCGCCAACGATCATTTCACGCTGACGATCCAACGGGGGGAGTTGATGACCCTGCTCGGTCCGTCGGGGTGCGGCAAGACGACGGCCCTGCGCTGCTTGACAGGCTACATCCGTCCCGACGAGGGTCGGATCTTCCTGGACGGCAAGGACGTCACCGAGCTCCCCACCCATCAGCGCGAACTGGGGATGGTCTTCCAGAGCTTCGCCCTCTTTCCCCACATGATGGTCCAGGACAACGTGGGCTTCCCCCTGATGATCCGCAACCTCCCCAAGGATCAGCGGCAAAAGATGGTCGCCGAGGCCCTGCGCCTGGTCCGGCTGGAGGGCTACGAGACCCACTACCCCCGCCAGCTCTCGGGCGGGCAGCAGCAACGCGTCGGCTTGGCGCGCGCCCTCGTGTACCGGCCCAAGGTCCTCCTGTTGGACGAGCCCCTCTCTAACCTGGATGCCAAGCTCCGCGAAGAGATGCGCTTCGAGATCAAGGAGGTCGTGACGCGGCTCGGCATCACCGCCATGTACGTCACCCACGATCAAGCGGAGGCCCTGGCCCTCTCTGACCGTGTCGCCATCATGAACCGCGGCCGGCTGGAGCAGTTGGGCACACCCGAGGAGATCTACGAAAAGCCCCAATCCCGGTTCGTCGCCGAATTCATCGGCCTGTCGAACTTTCTGGAGGGTCAGGTGCAGGCCGTCGATCGCGACACCATGGCTGTCGGCGTCGGCGGCCTCCAGGTGACTGTCCCTGCCCTGCCAAGAATCGGCCCAGGTCACAAGGTCCTGCTCTTCCTCCGACCGAACGAGATCGAGTTGCTGCGCCCGGATGCGCCGGCCGGAATGAATGTGTTCGACGCGCGCGTGGAGAAGGCCACCTACCTGGGCGACACCATGGACTATCGCCTGACGCTCGGCCAGGGACTCGACCTCCGCGTGCAGAGCGACGCGCAGCGACGCTTCGGCCCGGGGGCGCAGGTCCGGCTGCGGTTCCCCCGCGTCCGCTGCTGGGCGATTCCGGGAGACTGAGAAGCGTTCGGCTGTTCGACCGTTCGACGGTTCGGCTGTTCTCGGACTGCCGAACAGCCGTACTGCCGTACTGCCGAACGCGGTTGGAGGATTCATGCCGAAACATGACCGGCTCCACCTCGCAAACCTTACCAAGGATGAATTTGCGGCCGAGATGCAGGCGGGGCGCTGGTTGCTCTTGCCCTTCGGCGCGGTGGAACAGCACGGCCCTCACCTCCCCCTGGGAACCGACCTGCTCTACGCAGAGCACCTCTGCTCGGCCGTCGCCGAACGCATCAACGGCCTGGTGGCGCCGGGACTGCCTTACGGCGTCTGCCGGACCATGCGGAACTTCCCGGGCACGATCTCCCTGACGCCGGCCACTCTCGAGGCCGTGGTGGGGGAGGTCGTCGCGGAGTTCGTCCGGCACGGCGGCAGGAAGTTCGCCCTGATCACGGGCCACGCGGAGTCAGGCCAAATGGAAGCCATGCGCGAGGCCGTCCTGCCCCTGGTGAGCGCCGACCCCAGCCTGATCGTTCTGGCGATCGGGCCGTACGATTTCCTGGACCCCATCCGACGCGAGGCCGACCTCGTGGGCACCGACGGCCATGCCGGGTCCATCGAGACCTCCCAGATTCTGGTGCTGGCGGAACCGATGGTCCGGATGGACCGTATCCCGAACGTCAGCCGGCCGCGCCTCTCCCGGTTCCGCATCATGGCCAATCCCGAGACCGAATATCCCACCGGCGTCCGGGGTGATACCTCCAAGGTCTCGCGCGATCTCGGCCGCCGGGCCATCAGTCATGTCGTGACGGAGATCGTGGATCTCTTGGAGCGAATTGACCGCGAGGGAAGCGAATAGCCGGGAAGACCGGATCGGGTATGGCTTATGGCAGATGGCGTATGGTTCGATCCGGACCATGTGCCATAGGCGATACGCCGTAAACCGATGTTCCGCGATTTGAATTGGGAGGCAGAATGACGAAACGGCATGCTGGACAGCGGGCTGCGGATCGGAGGCGCGCGATTCCTTGGCGGCAGAGTGTACAGGCGGGGCTGCAGGCGGCGACCGCCGTGGTCCACCGCATGGCACCACGCGCCGGGCAACGCGTGGTGCGGGGTCGGGAGGCGGGCTACCGCCCCTGGGATCCCGAGGTCATTGGAGTGGACACGGCGGCAGAGCGCGCAATCATCGGGGCCCTCAGGCGCCGCGGCATCCAGGGAACGCTGCTGTCGGAAGAGGTGGGAGAAACGAGCCTGGGCGCACGCGGTGCCCGGTCCGCCGCCGGGGCAGAGCCGGTCTATGTGATCCAGGACCCATTCGATGGGAGCCTCCTGTATCGCCGCGGCATCCGGGCCCACTGGTTCACCGCCCTCGGCATCTATGGGCAGGACGGGCAACCCCGGGCCGCGGGGGTCGTGGATCACATCACGGGCGAGACGGTCCTGGCGGACGCCGCGGGCGCCGTCAGGATCGCCCGTCCCGGCGCCCGCCCGGTCCCCCTCCGTCCCGCCGCAACCGCCAGCTTGGATGGGGCCTTCCTGGAGACCTATCTGGGGAAGTCGTCGTTCCTCTATCCGACGGCGACCGCCCTCCGTCCCCTCTTCGAACGGGCAAGATTCATTCTCGGGAACGGGGGGCCCAACGGATTCGCCGATGTGGCCAGCGGGCGGATTGACGTTTACTTCGCCTGGAACGAGGCATTGACCGAGGTCTTCTCCGCCATCTACATCGCGGAGCGGGCGGGCTGCGTGGTGAGTCACTGGGATGGATCGCCCGTCCGGTTCCGCCCCGACATTCACGCAGTGTACAGCCTGGTGTGCAGCGCCAACCCGCGCCTGCACGAGCAGGTCCTCCAGGCCCTGCAGGGCATCACGCCGCCGAAGGGACTCCTGCCATGAAACTCGGCTGCATCTGTGGGACGTTCAACCGGTCTTTCGACGCTGGCCTCATGAACCAGGTGCAATTCCTCCTCCGCTGCGCCGGCGAGCTGAAGGCGCAGGGGGTGGAGTTGCAGGACATCCATTTCCCCCAGACCCGGCCGGCCTATCTTCAGATGCTGCGCCGGACCGCCAGAGAATTGAACCTCGCGATCATCGGCATCGGGGTTCACAACGATTTCGGCCGGGCGGACCCGACCATCCGCCAGAGCGAAATGGTGAAGGTCAAGCAGTGGATCGAGGTGGCGGAGCAGCTCGGCGCTCCTCTGGTGCGCGTCTTCGCCGGGTATCCCGAGGGGGACGTCCGAGAACGCTGGCCCGCCATGATTGATTCCCTGCGCGAGGTTGCCGGCTTTGCCGGCCATGCAGGGGTGCGCCTGGGACTGGAGAACCACAACCATGTCGCCTTCACCCCGACGGCGTCGGAGTCCCTGCGGGTCCTGGCGGAGGTCAAGTCCCCCCATCTCGTCCCTCTCCTGGACACCGGGAACTACGTGGACGGCTGGCCGTCGGTGCAGAAGACCGTGGGGATCGCGGCGCACGTGCACGCCAAGTTCTGGAAGGTAGCGGCCGATGGATCAGACGAGAAGGTGGACTACGCGAGGATCATTCCGGCGTTGCGCGCCGCGGGCTACGACGGCTGGGTCAGCTTCGAGTACGAGGCGGAGGAGCCCGAGGAAACCGGCATTCCCCGCGCCCTGGCCTTCCTGAGGCGAATGCTGGCCGCATAGAGCGAGTGGACTTGCGCTGCTGAATGGGGAATGTCTAGATTATCCCTTGACTTATCATCTGGCGAGTTGATACTACACGACCAGGCTCGTTTCAAAACGGAGGTGGGTTGACCGACCGGAATCGTCAGCCGTACAGACCGTTGCGCGCACAGGATCTTCCTGCCACTTTTGCGCCACCGCCTGATTGGGACGGCGAGATGGTGATCGTGCAGCATGGACCCTATCCCGACGATAGGGAGGGATCATGAAACACGTGGAAATAATTGATGGGGCCCTCAACAGCCGCTTCGAGATTCACGGCGTTTCGGAGGAAGTCTTTCGGCGGGTCTTCGGCTCGAAGGATGAGGTCTACCTGGAGGACCTCCAGGAATCGCTCCAGAATGATGCGGCGTTCTGGGATCAGTTCTACGCGCAGGAGGTGGAGCGCAGTACCGTCGTCGGCATCCACGGCGTCTTGCACACCCACCCTCGGGCCAAGGTGACGATCGGGGTCTAATATCCGCGAGCCTTGTCTCGCTTGGAAGGAAGCCCATCGCGCCGAGCACTGAAATCAAGCCTCTCCTCGACGTTTTCGTGCAAACAGGCTGCTGAGACGAGCGGACCCGGCTGCCCTCCCTCTCCCCACCCGCAGGCACAAGCCACCAGGACTTCTTGCATCGATCCATCGCCGGCCACCAGTCACGGGTGTGGAGAAGCCGGGTCTCCCCCGCATGTTGGGCTATCCCCCTGCCGCGAGCGCCCCCACGGAGCACACGCCAGGAAACACGCAATGCGGTCTCGCGTCGTCCATGGCGTGGGAATTTGCCGGCATAGTCTCTGCACAAGATCACTGGCTGACTCGCCGCGGCGGGTCCACCCCCAACACTCACGGAACCGCCCGGAGCCGCATGATGGCCTGGCGGGATTCCGCGTGTCATGGGAGGGGTCCGCCGATGCCCTGTACCCTCGCCGTTTTCCCTCGGGAGCCACCGGATCCCAGGGCTTCCGATGACGGCTCGCCCGTATATCGTCCTCGCAGGCCCGAAGGCTCCCCGCTCTGGCAGCTTGTCGCAAACCACGCTCACGCCTTCCTTGACGGATGGTATTCGAATCGAACCCGAGGCTATCGGAAGCAACAGGGTCTCCTCGGGAACGCCGAGGTGGGGGCCGTGATCGTGGAGGAGCGAGCACCGCTGGAAATCCGCCGGTCCTGGACCCGCCTGATCCGCCAGGTCTACGAGGTGGATCCGCTGGTCTGTCCGCGCTGCGGGGGCACGATGAAGATCATCGCCGTCATCGAGCCTGCCTGTGCCGACCTGCTTGCGCGCGGCGCGCAGGCAAGCACGGCAGACAGGCGCCCGGCGGTTATCCGGCAGATCCGCTCGGCTGAGCTCGCGACGAAGCCTGGACTATTTGGGGCTCCCCAGCGTAACCCCTAGCCTCCGAGCGCCCCCTGATGTCCCCGACGGCCTGGCGGGTGACCACC
>JACQVO010000086.1 GCA_016209725.1 Candidatus Methylomirabilota bacterium
CCGGGATCGGATTTCCAGGAACCAAGAGGCCATGGTGCGAGCCGGCCTGCTCTCCGAAGACGCCGCTCGGGATGCGCTGGCCCGCGTCCACACGACCACGAGTCTGGAGGAGGCGGTGCGGGGGTGCCACTTCGTGAGCGAGAGCGTTCCCGAGGACCCGAATCTGAAGCGGGAGGTCTTCGGGGCCCTGGACCGACACGCCCCCCGGGAGGCCGTCCTGTCCACGGACACCTCGGGCCTCCCCATCAGTGCCATCGCGTCGGCCACGACCCGGCCCGAGATGGTTGTGGGGTTTCACTGGATGAACCCGCCCCACCTGATGCCGGCGGTCGAGGTGGTCCGCGGAGAGCGGACGGCAGACTCGACCATGGATCTCGTGTGCACGCTGGCGCGGCGAATCGGTCGCGTCCCCATCCGCGTCGAAAAGGACGTGCCGGGCTTCCTCTGGAACCGGCTGCAGCTTGCCCTGATCCGGGAGGCGATCCACGTGGTGGATCAGGGGATCGCCAGTCCCGAAGCCGTGGATCTGGCCATCACGGCCGGGCTGGGCCTGCGCTGGTCCGCGGTGGGCCCCTTCCGCCTCATGGATTTGGGCGGCCTCGCCACGTTTCACTCGGTGGCGGCCTACCTCTACCGGGACCTGTGCAAGGCCGAGGAGCCCCAGCGGTCGCTGGCCGCCAAGGTGGCCGCAGACGAGACGGGCGTGCGGGCCCGCCGGGGCTTTTACGACTACGCCGCGGGCGGCACGGAGACCGCCATCGCGGGCCGGGATGCCAAGCTCTTCGAGCTGCTGAAGCTCTTGCGCCTGCCGGCCTTCCAGGACACGGTCTTCCCCTACACGCGAGGACCCGGTGAGCTTTGACCCGGGAATTCACTTCGGAAGGAGAACATGAACCCGATTGACGCGATCCTGATGGAGATGTCGCAGGAAGCTGCGACGACCCGGCGCCTGCTGGAGATCGTTCCGGCCCAGCACCTCGGCTGGAAGCCGCACGAGAAGTCCATGACCATGGGCCGCCTCGCCATCCACCTCGCCGAGATCCCGGGCTGGGTCTCGACCATCCTGGACAAGGACGGCTTCGACGTCGGGACCAGTACCTACACGCCCCCGGCCGCCGGCAGCGTCACGGAAGTCCTGGAGATGTTCGATCGAAACATGGCCATGGCCGAAGCGGCCATCCGGCGGCAGACCCTGGACCGGCTTTCAACCATGTGGCGAATCACCAAGCAAGGTCAAGTGCTCATGGAGATGCCCCGCATGGGAGTGATCCGCACGCTCCTCCTCAACCACCTCATCCACCACCGCGGCCAGCTCTCGGTCTACCTGCGGCTCAAGGACGTCCCGCTCCCCTCGATCTACGGCCCGACCGCCGACACGCCCATGTGATGCCTTCGGAATCCCGATTTCGGGTCGAGGGCGGTTCCGATGGAAGGAGAGGACAGCCGGGAAAGGGGTTGGAGTTCCTCGCCTGGCGGTATTGATCACGCTACGAATCGGCAGCGTTCGATCCTCAGTGCCTTATGCACGCTTCCTCTGACCTGCGTCCGAAAGACTTGCGCCATAGGCGCTCGGGGTGGTTCCCGGCATCAGGATTTCACTTGACGAGGGAGTCGCGGGGAGCGTAGAAGAGGTTTCGGGTTTCTCCAACAGGAGGGCTTGAAGCGATGCGGCGGGCGGTAGTTCGGGAGGCTACCAGGCAGTCAGACGCCAGCCAGTTGGTTTTGACGGGTACGCCGGAGGGTTGGCAGCCCTCGATCCTGGACCGAGCTCTCAGCTATCCGCAGCTTCGGTTCATGGGGAGCAAATTTCGCCTCCTTCCTTGGATAAACATGGTCCTGCGAGATCTTCCCTTTGAGACTGCCCTCGACGCATTCTCCGGGTCAGGATGTGTGGGATATCTGATGAAGGCGATGGGCAAAGAGGTGACGGCAAATGACTTCCTACGGTTCTCCTGTTTTGTAGCGCAGGCTACCATCGCGAATTCTAGGGTGAGAATCGGGAAAGAAACGCTTAGGGATTTGGTTGATGGTCCGGGCTCGGACCAGCGTTTCATTGAGAAGACATTTCGGGGGATTTTCTATACACCATCAGACCTAAGGTTTCTGGACCGGGTGTGGTGGAATATTCACGCTCTTCCGAAAGGCGAAGAGCGGGCAATAGCTCTTGCAGCACTGATTCGAAGTTGTGTCAAGAGACAGCCCCGGGGCGTATTTACGGTGGCGGGGGACCCAGACCACTACAAGGACGGTCGACGGGATCTGCGGCTGTCGCTTCGATCCCACTTTATCGAGCAGGTGGATATTTTTAATCAGGCTGTTTTTGACAACGGGCGCCTCAACAGAGCTGTAAATCAGGACGTGTTCAGGCTGGATCCAAGCGGGTACGACTTGGTCTACATGGATCCTCCTTATGTTCCTAGGGCCGACGATAACTGCTATGTGAAGAGGTATCACTTCCTAGAGGGGCTGGTCTGCTACTGGAAAGATGTTGAGATCTTGCAAGAGACCCGCGTCAAAAAGATTCGGAAGCCGTACACCCCGTTTTCCTACAGGCGGAACGCGGAAGAGGCCTTCGACAGGTTGTTTGCACTATTTTCCGGAAGCATCCTGGTGCTCTCCTACTCGTCAAACGGATACCCGGACTTGCCAATACTCGTGAAGTTGATGCGCCGACAAAAGCGGAAGGTGGAGGTCCATCGCAGACCCCATCAATACTCCTTCGGCACGCACCACGCCGTGGAACGGGACAAGGTTGAGGAGTACCTTGTGGTGGGAACGTAGGCCAAATCGTTTCTTCGGAGAGTGATCAATCTCTGTCGGCAGGATTAACCCATCGATGGCATTGCGCACCTTAGATCAGTGTCTTGACCAGTTGAGACGGTTGGGTGAGCCGCAAGGTTCCGCCGAACGGTCGGATCTCGAGAGGGCGGCTGAGGCAGCAGGCGCTGCTCTGCTAGAAATAGAACATATCAACGGAGAAGCCCTAGCGAGGCTGATTCGAAACCATCCGGAGTGGGTGCCGGTTCTCGCGTCATGTGTGGGCTTGGGGCTTGAGCAGTTGAAAAGGCAACTTCAGCATCACCTGGGAACGAGTGGGTGGATAAGTCTGGCAAGGAAGAGCCCTGAACGGCTAATTCGTGGGCTTGACGAGGCATTTGGTTTGGTAGAGGCAATTCGAGAACAGAAAGAGAAGGCGTGGTCTCTGGCCGACGTATTGGTCGAGCGAGTCCGATGGTCTCAACGAAAGGCAGCAGGAGCAGGAAAGAGAGGCCGAGCGCTTGAGGATGTTGTGCAGGGGGTTGTGAAGGGATTGAGGCTGCAATGCGAGATGAGGGCAAGATTTAAGGGAAAAGGGAACGAGACCGCGCCGTGCGATGTGGCAATTCCGCAAGGCGGGGACCGAGCGGAGATAGTGATAGCTGTGAAGGGGTTCGATTCTACGGGGAGTAAGCTAAGCGATGCTGTAACTGAAATTAGCAGAATGGCTGAGGTGAGACTTGCACGGCAGTTTGTGTACGCTTTCGTTGATGGAATAGGGTGGCGGGGAAGAAAGAGAGACTTCAGAAGAATCTACGAGCTGTGGGCTAACCACCAGATTGACGGACTTTTCTGCGTGGCTACGCTTGAGGACTTCCGCCGAACCCTGAACAAGGCAGCGCGACGCCTGAACCTGCCCCGGGGGCGCTCTGCGAATCCTCATCCCACCCCGCCCTTCGCGTAATCTCCAGGGTGTCGCTGCGCAGTCGCAGGGTGACGCAACGGACAGAGGTGAGGTATGGTTCGCATCCCTACGCATGGTCCGCCGACGCATCCGGGGGAGATGCTCTTGGAGGAGTTTCTCAAGCCACTCGGCATGTCGCAGGCAGAGCTTGCCGAGAAGATCGGGGTATCTTATCCGCGCGTCAACGAGCTGATCCACGGCAAGCGCGGTGTCACCCCGGATACCGCCCTCCGTCTGGAGCGGCTCTTCGGCATGGAAGCACAGTTCTGGCTCAATCTGCAACTCGCCTGGGACCTCTATCAGGCGAGCCATTCGCCTGCGGCAAAGCACATCCGGAAGATCAAGCGTCTGCCGGCCCTCGCCGCCGCGGCGAGCCGTTGAATTTGCCATAGCGGCTTGCGTGGTCTCCCGTTTGGGCGTTTACGGGACGTTGCTTCCCAAACGTCCTTGAATCTTTGCCCCTTACCGAGGACGCACCGCCGAGGAGCCAGCCCTTGCTCCTCTCACCACCCAGTGGCGTAGCCGTCGCGGCGCGGGTCGGCGCCGCCCGCCATGGCCCCGCTCACCGGGTCCACCCACACGCCCTGCCCGCCCCCCACGACCCAGGACCACTCCGGCAGCTCGCGGATCACGTGGCCGCGCGCCGTGAGTGCGGCCCGGACCTCTGACGGGATTCGCGCCTCGGTGTCCACGCTGCGATCGCGGTACACGCGGACGCGCGGCGCCTCGATGGCCGCCTGGATGTTCATCCCGTACTCCAGGATGTTCAGGAGCATCTGGGTCGTGGTCTGCGGGATGCCGTAGCTGCCGGGTGTTCCGATGGCGACGAGCAGGCGCCCGTCCCGGAAGACGTGCGTCGGGGCCATCCGGGTTTCTACGGGGCGGTGGGGAGCCAGGACGTTTGGGCTTCGCGCATCCAGGTCGCTCCACATCAGAAGATTATTGAGGAGGATCCCCGTGTCGCCGGCGAAAAAGCCGGAGCCGAATGGACTGCCCAGGGTCTGGGTGATGGAGGCGCCATTCCCCTCGGAATCCACCACGCTGAGATGTGTGGTGTGTTCGCGCTGATACCCGTAGGGGTCTCCCGGTGTGACCTCTTCCGGCAGGCCCTCCGGAAAGAAGCGCTCTCCCCCGCTGATCGCCGCGCGCTCTAGGTCAATGCGCGCCCGTTGGGCGGCGGCGTACCCTTTGCTCACGAGCCCGGCCGCCGGGGAGTCGGGCAGCGCTTGATAAGCGACGCGGTCTGCCATTGCCAGCTTGACGGCCTCGATGATCAGGTGGAGGGCCACGGCGCTGTTGTGGCTGACGGCCTTGAGGTCGAATCCCTCCAGAATGTTCAAGGTCTCCAGGACCTGCGTCCCCGCGGCTGGCGGGGGGACGCTCACGACCTCGTCGCCGCGGAACGTCGAGACGACCGGATCAAGCCACACCACCCGGAACGCCGCGAGATCCTCGGCGGTCAACCAGCCTCCGGCCTCTCGGACCGCGTCACATACACGGCGGCCGAGGTCTCCCCGATAGAGCGGGTCAGGCCCCTCGGTCATCAGCAGCCGCAGTGTCTCCGCCAGCGCCTTGTGCGTGAGGGTTGTTCCGGGGCGGGGCACCTCACCTCCGGGGCAGAATACGGCGGCGGCCTCGGGGGTCAGGCGCGGGCGATGCTCGGCGAAGAAGGCGGCCCCGCGATGGGTAAGCGGAAATCCTTCTTCCGCGTAGTGAATTGCCGGGGCGAAGGCGACCTCGGGTTTCAGGCGCCCGTGCACGCGAAGCGCCTCCCACCAGCCCGCGAAGTTCCCCGGCACCAGGCAGGACTTGGGTCCCTTCTGCAAATCCGCTTCGGTGCACGCCTCCGGACGTGCGGCGTAGGGGGTCCGGCCCATGAAGTTGAGGATCTTTCGCTCGCGCGACCGGCCCAAATACAGGAGCAGCATCCCGTCGCCGCCGATGCCGGACATGAAGGGCTCAACGACATTCAGCGTGGCCGCCGCCGCTACGGCGGCGTCCACGGCATTGCCCCCGCGCCACAGCATCTGGAGCCCGGCGGCACTGGCCAGCGGGTGCGCCGTGGCCACCATCCCCCGCGTCCCCATGACGGCCGGGCGGTGAGCTTGAAGATTGAGCATGGCTGTTCCTCCACAACGGTGTCCGACGGATGGGTTCACCAGTCCGTCCCGGTGCCTTCGCGCCAGCGTGATCGGTTGGCGATCCGACGCCAGGATGGAAGAATGCAGCGACGTTTTTTGCGATCATCATAGGTGACATCGCCCAGAATTCCAACCCTTCAATTCTTCCCGCCTTTCGTCCCGTCTTTCTCCTTGACATCCCCGACCGGCTTGCCGAATACTCCCCCCTGATTCCGGCATGCACTCTGGGGTGGCTTCGGCCAAAGCCGGGCCGGCCGGCACGGGGTGAGGTCACTCGCCTCGCCTCCCAGCGCAAAACCATGACACCTGCTTTCTGAAAGTGTGCATGCCATGGACATCCGACGAGCAGTCGGCATTGCCCTCGCCTTCGTTTTCCTCATCGCCCTCCTCGGCTCCGTCCCTCACGCCGGGCAGCACGAACCCACGCTGAGCCCCGAAGAGCAGAAGCGCTGGACCGGGAACGGGTTCACCCCTGAGGACGCCCTGTCCTGGGAACGCGTCGGGATCGGCCCCGCCGAAGCCCGCGAATGGGTGATGGCGGGCATCCAATTCGCCGAGTGGGCCAATCAGTGGAAAGGCGAGGGCTTCGGCCCGGCGGATGCCGCCAAGTGGGTGCGCACCGCCAACCTCTACACCGCGGGCGAGTTCCGGAAGCGCGGCTTCTCGCCGGCGGAGGGCACCGCCTGGATGGAGAACGGGGTCCACTCCGCGCTCCGGGCGGTGGAGTTCCGAAAGATCGGGCTCGCCCCACAGGAGGCGGGACGGTGGTGGAAGCGCGAGTTCTACCCGAAAGACATCCCTGCGTGGCGAGAGGCGGGCTTTGGGCCCGAGGAGGCGCTGGAGTGGAAGTACGGCGAGAAGGAGTACCTCAACGACGGTGTCTCGTATTCACGGAGCGTCTTTTCGGTCGAGTGGGCGCGGGAGTGGCGAGGGGCGGGGTTCACGTCGAAGGACGCCAGGCGGGCGACACTCATCGGCCTGAAGCTCCCCGAGGTGATGGCGTGGAAGCGGGCAGGGTTCGGCGTTGAGGAGGCGCTCCACTGGCGGGATTCGGGTTTCGCTCCGGCCAAGGCGGCCGGGCTGCAAGCCCAGGGCCTCGGTCCCGTCGAGGCTGAAGAACGAAGAGAGGCTGCCGGGGCAAAGCCCGAGGACGAGATCGCGTCGCTCCACGCCGACATCCACCTCAGGGAGGATGGGTCGGTACTCGTGACTGAGCGTTTCGAGATCCTGAATCGTCCGGGTGGGGCGATGCAGGCCTGCTTCGAGCGCGTCCTCCCCGCGGAGACCAAGCTCCGGTACCGGAGCAGCTCGTTCCGCGAGGCTCGCCCGACGTACGACGGCATCGTCGCCTTCCTCGACGGCAGCCCCGCACCCGTGGAGGTGGTGAAGGACTCCTATGGGGACAGGACCCTGTGCATCGGGGGCAAGGGGTCGCAACTACCCGAGGGCGCGCATGCCGTCACGCTGGGCTACGCGACCGAGGATCGGCTGATCAGGCTGCGCGACCGAGAAGAGCTCTTCTTCGACGTGACCGGCCGGTACTTGAAGATGCCGGTGCGCAGGGCCTCCGCGACCGTCCGGCTCCCCCGGGGGGCCGATGTGGTCTTTGCTGACGGATTCGCGGGCCTCACGGACCGCAAGGACTTCACTGTCCGGGTCCGCACCCAGGACGAGTCGGATGTGATTGACTATGCCGTCTGGCGCCCCCTCAAGCACGACATGGGCTTTCAGGTCTCGGTCGGTTTCACGAAGGGGTTCGTGAAGACGAGCCTCTGGAAGAAGGCCCGGCAGTTCGACCGCGCCACCGGTGGGCTGCTCACGAGCCTCCTCATCCTCATCCTCGGGCTCTGCGGCACGGTCTCCTACTATTCCGTCGCATGGCACCGGGTGGGCAGGGACCCCAAGGCAGGCCTGGTCCTCCGGGAGTTCGAGCCCCCTGCGGGGGCCGGCCCTGCCCTCATCCGGTACATCGTCACGCGGCGACGCGTGGACGACGTGAGCGTTGCCGCCACGCTCGTGCATCTGGCCCAGCATGGGGCGATCCGAATAGACGAGCGGCAGGGAGCGTATCAGATCCGCAGGACCGGGCCCGCGGAGGGGTGCGCGCCCCTCGAGCACGAGGTCCTGGCCACCGTCTTTGGCGACGCCGACCGCTTCGTTCTGGGCATGACCCGCGCGCGGGCGACACTCAGGAGGGCCCGGTCGAGCATGACGCGGCTGCTCGAGGCCGAGTACCGAACGTACTTCGTTTCCAACTCGTGCTATCTGTGGCCCGGGCTACTGCTGTCCGCGGCCACAGTGGCGGGCAGCCTCCTCGTCCTGAGCTTGCCGGGCGGAGGGAAGTCGGCGACATTCCTGAAGATTTTCTCCGCTGTTCAGGTGGGGATCTTTGGCCTCCTGGGCCTGCTGTTCTACGTCCTGCTCAAGACGCCGACCATGGAAGGGAGAAAACACCTGGACAGGATTGCGGGCTACCGGGATGCGCTCGGCGCCAATTACCGGAAAGAGGGACACGGCACGAGCGACCCCGGCGTCTCGCCGTTTCTGGAGCGCCAGCTTCCCTATGCGATGGCCCTGGGGATCGAATGCGACCGGCTCGCGATTCGGTGGGACTCGACGGCGTGGTTCACGGGCAGGTCGGGGGGCTTCAGCGTGAGGGATTTCATCGCGTCGCTCCGACGACGCGCGCCTGGAAGGAGCGAGTCCCCGTGGCAGCGGAGCACTCCGGCATGAACGCCTGGCGCGCCCGCTTTCTAGTCGCGCTGATCGCGGCGGGCGCATTCCTCGTCCCGTATGGATGTGCGACGCTCATCGAGAATGCGCGGCTGCAATCCTGGGCGGGCCATGGGTTCAGCCCCGAGCAGACACGGGAGTGGTGGCGGCATGGCATCCGCTCGCGCGCGGCGGCCGTCCGCTGGAGGGCAAACGGGTTCCAAGCCGGGGAGGCGGTCTCCTGGGAGACGATGGGCTTCGTCGCGGAAGAAGCCAAGGAATGGAAGAGAGCGGGATTCGATCTGGCGGGCGCCGCGGAGTGGCGGCGGTACGCCTTCAGGCACGATGAAGCCGGGGAGTGGCAGGCCACCGGCATGAGCGTGGGCGATGCCGTGGCGTGGAGGAAGCAGGCCTTCCGGCCGAGGGAGGCCCGACGGTGGAAGGACGCGGGTTACAGCCCGATGGATGCCGCGGAGCGACGCCGAGCCGGGGGGTCGTCGTGAGGGCGCGCCCGGAAGTGCCCTGGCGCCTCTCGCCGTGGGGTGCGCAGGCAATCCTCATCCTCCTGGCGGCGCTTGCCTTTGGGGCGCCGTACCTTGCGGTGGACCTCTACGAGGCCTCTCGAGACCGGGAATGGCGCAGGAGCGGGCTTTCTCCGTACGAGATCGAGGAGTGGCGCCGGGAGGGGGTCACCGACGTGCGAGAGGCCGTGCGGTGGCGCAACGGGCTCTTCAAGGCGCCGGGCGCCAGGCTCTGGCGCGTGGAAGGCTTCAAGCCCGAGGAGGCCGCGGAGTGGAACGCCCGGGGCTTTGCGCCCCGGGAGGCACTCCGGTGGCGGAGGGACAGCTTCACGGCTTCCCGGGCCGGGCCCTGGCGGGACGCTGGTTTCCTTTCCCAGGATGCCAGGCGCATCGCGGATGCGGGGATCAGCCCGGAAGCCGCCGCCTCGCGAAGAAAGCGCGGCGAGATTGTGCCCTGAGGGTGAGCCGATGCCGCCTGCCGCCTCTCAAGTTCCTTTGGGCAGAGTATCGAGCGGACAGGTGCGGGAGAAACCGACGGGGAGTGAATCCATGAGCATGCACCTTCTGGCCGGAGTCGTCGGGGTTGGGATCTTCGTTGTCGTTATCATCCTGTACTACAACCGGTTCGTCCGCCGCCGCTACGCGGCGCGGTCGGCGTGGGCCGACATCGACGTCCATCTGCGGAAGCGATACGACCTCGTGCCCGCCCTCGTGGAGGTCGTCAAGGGGTATGCGGCGCACGAGAGTGCGACCTTCACCAAGGTGGCCGAGATCCGGTCGGCCGCCATGCGGGCTTCCGGGCCGGGCGAGAAGTCTCGGGTCGAGAACACGCTCACCGAGACGCTGAAATCGCTCTTTGCCCTGGCCGAGGCGTACCCCGCGCTCAAGGCCGACGCGCATTTTCAGACGCTCATGACGCAGCTCCGGGAGATCGAGGACAACATCGAATACGCGCGCCGCTACTATAACGCGGCGGTCCTGAACTACAACATCGCGATCGGCGTCTTCCCCGCGAACCTCACCGCCTCGGCCTTCTCATTCGGCCCCGAGGTCTTCTTCGAGCTGGGCGAGGCACAGGAGGCGCGGCGTCCGGTGAAGATCGCGTTCAACTGAGGCGGCCCGCCGCCGGGGTGACGGCCTTCCGACAATTGGAATCGGACACCTAATCATTTCCAGCCCGCCACCCGGGTCAGGCGGGAGACGCGGCGGTTCTCTGCCAGGCCAAGATCAAGACCAGGCTCCCCGCCTTGAGCACAGCCGTCAAGAGGATCGTCCGGGCGAGCCCGATCGTGGGGATCAGGACGATACCAGCCAGCGCCGCGCCCAAGACTGCCCCCGCTAGATCGAGGGCGTAGATCCTCCCCGCCGGAGCCCCGATTCGCCCGTCCGCCGTCCGCAGGCGCGCCACCAGGACCGGGTACTGGGCGCCCGTCATGGCACCCGTAAGCACCATGAAAGGAAAGATCAGCCCGAGCCAGACCTCCGCCGGGGGCGCCCACACCGCGCAGCCATAGGCGAGAATGAGGGTCAGCAGGAGGCCCGACTCGATGGCGAGAAGCGGGCCGCCGCCGCACCTGGCGGCCCATGCGGACCCCGCCGCAGCACCCAGCATGAATAGGGCCGTGAGGACACCGATATACTGGTACACGTCCCCGTACTGGACCTGGAAGACCAGGATCAGAACGACGCTCATCAGCATTCCGGCAAATCCCGTGGAGGTTGCGGCGAACCCCACGTAGAGCGGTTTCTTCAGCCGGACCTGGGCAGCCAGGAGCGCAGCGATCAGCGCCATGGCGCCGGTCATGTACGCGGCCGCCGGGAGGCGATCCAGAAGCTCCAGCGTGCGGGCGATGGGCGGCGACACCACGCGGGAGAAGAGGCGCATGCTGGCGAAGGTCCCCCGGGGGAGGCCATCTCGGTTGGCGGCTTCCCGCTCCAGGATGGCCTGCACGAGGTGGGTGAAGCGTCCCGGGTCCATGCGGTAGCGGATGTACGCATCGGTCATCAGGCCCGCCCGGATCTCCCGCGCCTCGAGGCGGCCGGTCAGGATCTGCGGATCCCACGCGCGGATGAACCCCTCGCCGTCCGAGGCGATGAAGACGTTCGGGTCGCCTGCGAGGACGCGGACATGGCGGAAGGCTGCCTGGAGCGCGGCGTGGACTGCCCTGTTCAGCGCGGCGAGTTCCGGCGCAAGCAGGATCTCCGACCCCGGAAGGACGAACGCCAGGAGCCCATCCGTCGCGAGCCGGTGGCGAGCAAGCTCGAAGAACTCCAAAGTGTAGTACCGGTTCAGCATCAGCGTGGCGGGAACGGGCAGGTTGAACAGGATGAGGTCCCACCGCGCCTCCGACCGGCGGAGGAAGAGCCGGCCCTCGACCGAGTGTATCCGCACCTTGGGGTGCGTCAACTCGAAGGTGGTGAGGGGCGCCGGCAAGCGGCGGAATACCTCGAGGATGAGCGGGTCCTGCTCGGCATAGGCGATCTCTTCCACGGGATGCTTGAGAAGCTCTCCCAGAAGCCCGCCGGCCCCGCCGCCCATCACCAAGACACGGCGGGGACGATCGTGCAGCAACATGGGAATGTGCGCGAGGACCTGTACCTCGGGGCCAGGATGCGGAAGCGCGGCGTAGGGGCTCCCGTTCACGAAAAGACTGTACTGCTCGGCTGACCGCACGACGGCGATGGTGGAGTAGGGAGAGCGGGCGGTCTCGAGCAGGGAATGGTCGTACCACTGGAGGCGGGTGC
>JACQVO010000084.1 GCA_016209725.1 Candidatus Methylomirabilota bacterium
GCCATGGTCTGGTGGTGGATGTACAACCCGCAGTTCGGCATCTTCAACGTCCTGCTCAAGCTGGTCCGCGTCCCGGAGCAGCCCTGGCTAATGTCCAGCCAGATGGCCCTGCCCTCCATCATCATCTTCAGCGTGTGGAAGAACCTCGGCTACAACATGATCATCTACCTGGCGGGGCTTCAGGCCATCCCGCCGCAGTTCTACGAGGCGGCCACCATTGACGGGGCCGGCGCCTTCGGGCGCTTCTGGCGGATCTCGGTGCCCCTCCTCGCCCCCACGACGACCTTCATCCTCATCTACAACAGCATCCTGGCCTTCCAGGTCTTTGACCAGGTCTTCGTCCTCACGGGAGGCGGCCCCGCCAATTCCACCAACGTCGTGGTCCTGGATCTCTACCGGCAGGCCTTCGAGCGATACAACTTCGGCTACGCCGCGGCCGAGGCCATGGTCCTCTTCCTCTTCATCCTGGGGGTCACGATTCTCCAGTACGTGTACAGCAAGCGCTTCGAGATCGCTTACTGAGTGAGGGCTCACGGTGCGCGCCGTCCTGAAGGCCTTCGGGCAGCTCAACCTGTATGTCGTGGTCGGCGGGGTCGCGATCCTCATGATTCTTCCCTTCTACTGGATGGTCATGACCGCGTTCACCCCGGCGACGGACATCATCGCCTTCCCGCCAAAGTGGATCCCCAGCCGGTTGACTCTCGAGCACTTCGACATTGCCCTCGAAAAGGCTCCATGGCTGGTGTACTACTGGAACAGCCTCGTGGTGGCGGTAGTATCGGTCGGCTGCTCGCTCCTGCTCGGTCTCTTCGCCGGCTACGCCTTCGCGGTGTATCGGTTCCCCCTGCAGAACCTGTTCTTTCTGTTGATTCTCGCCACCCTGATGGTGCCGGTTCAGGTCACCTCCGTGGCCCTGTACATCATGCTGTCCCGGATCGGCTGGGTGGACACGTATCTGGGAATCCTGGCGCCGAACTTCGCCAGCGCCTTCGGGGTCTTCATGATCCGGCAGGGGATCAAGTCCATCCCCGTGGATCTCATCGAGGCGGCCCGGATGGACGGCGCGGGCGAGGTCCGGATCGTCCTGACCATCATCGCCCCCCTGATCAAGACCACGCTGGCCACGGTGGCCATGATCCTGTTCCTGGGATCCTGGAACGACTTCCTCTGGCCGGTGATCATCATCAACTCGGCCGACTTGCGCACGCTCCCGGTGGGCATCGCCCTGTTCAAAGATCCCTACGGCAACATCAACTACGGCCCCCTGATGGCCGCCACCGTCATTTCGACCGGCCCCATGCTCTTGGCCTACGTCCTCTCCCAGAAGTACATGATCCGGGGCATCGCGCTGACGGGATTGAAGGGGTGAGAGGGCAGAGAGCCGAGATCTGCGAGCCGAGCCCCTCATCGGTCATGTGGCATTGGAGAGAGCACGTCGAACAGCGTGGATTAGCGGCGGCGGATGTCGCCGAGTTGCCAGGCTAAATCGGTTCCGGGGCGTTGGTCGGGGGAGATGACTTCCAAGGATTCAAGGCCCGGCTTCGGATTCCAACTGCTCTTGCGGCCCATACCGTAGCGCCTGTTCCACGATATCCACGCCCACCGCCTCGCTCCAGGCAGCCAGCAGGCGGTGAACGACCGGGCCGGGAACTCCGTTCCCTACCGGGCGCCGATCGACGCGCGTCACCGGGAGGACGCAGGGGCTGGTGCTCGTGAAGAAGGCCTCATCGGCAGCGTAGAGGTCGTAGGGCTGCAGATCTTCCTCGACGAGGGGAACCCCGAGGCCCTTGGCCAGCTCGAAGACCATGGCGCGGGAGACCCCCTGGAGGACGCTGCGATCTCCGGCGGTGCGGATGACGCCGTCCGTCACCAGGAATACGTTATACCCGACCCCCTCGGCGAGATTGCCCCGGCTATCCAGGAGGATCGGCCAGCCCGCCTTGTCCACATCGGCGGCTTCCAGTTCGGCCAGGTTGAAGTTCATCCGGCTGAAGTTCTTGACCTTCGGGTCCAGCGCGTCGGGGGAGAAGCTCCGGGTCCGCACAATGACCCCGTGAGCCCCGTCCTGGTACAGGTGGGCAAACCGGCCAAGCCCCAGGGAGCGGATGAAGACGCCAACGGCGGGCGGCCCGGCACTGTGCGCCCAGCGGCCACGCCCCCGGGTCGCGAACTGCCATACGGCGAAGTCGCCGACGTCAGCCCGCAAATGCTCGTTGCGCGCGATGACCTCCTCGCTGATCCGCACCAGGTCTTCCGGGGGCATGCCCGGATCGATCCGGACGTATTTGAGGGAGCGGTACAGCCGATCCACATGCTCCCGCAGGCGGAAGCTCTTCCCATTGAAGGTGCGGAACACGTCAAAGACGGCGTCGCCCACCAGGAACCCCCGGTCCATGGGATCGATCCTGACCTGGCTGGCCGGCATCCACTCGCCGCAGAAGTACGCCACGTAGTCTGCCATGCTTCCTCCTCACGCGGAAAAAACGTCGATCGGTCGGATCCGCCAGGCATCAAGCCGGGGGGATCATACACTTTACCCAGACGGCACGCAAGGCACGCATCCAATCCGGAACGCGTCCTTTGACCGGGGTAAAGGAAGGTGATACAGTCGTATGGGTGGGAGCTACCCCTTCTCGGGAAGTCGGCGTCTCGGCACGAACCAGACATTCTCACGAGACGCTGGCAGGCCGAGGTGACGGGTCATGAGGACAGGAATGCCACGCGGCGCGCTTGTGGCCGCGAACTACAGGGCGGCCATGCACCTGCTGGCTCCCCGTGGGCCACCCGGGGTCGCGGGAACGCGACAGGCCACAAGGCTGGGGATCGTGAGAGCAGTTCCGTAACGCCTCGAAGCATGGGGGAGGATATCAGCATGAGCAAATGGTTACGATCCGGGAAAACCCCGGCACCGGGCACCACGCGACGAACGTTCCTGAAACAGGTTGGGGTGGCCGGTCTGGCGGCGGCAGCGGCGCCCGTGCTGCGGCCCCGGGCGAGCGTGGCGGCAGCGCCGGTGACCCTGAGTCTCTGGACAGGCTACCCGGAGCTGGAGCCCTTTTACAAGAAGGCGGCGGAGGAGTACGCCAAGACCCATCCGGGTTTCAAGCTCGAAACGCTGAGCAGCCAGCTTCGCGAAATGGAGCAGAAGTTGACCGCGGCGGTCCCGACGGACACCGGTCCGGATGTGTTTGACATCGGCCGGAATATCTCGCTCGTTTTTGCCGACGCCGGCCTGCTGCCGCCGAATCCGCCGAAGGTCATGTCCCTCGTGAAGAGCAAGGCCTACCACCCAGTGGTGGTCGAGTACAACACCTGGAAAGGTCAGGTGTACGGCATCCCGTTCCAGGAGGGGTCGAAGCCGGCGCTCTTCTACAACACCAAGATGTTCACCGAGGCGGGCCTCGACCCGAACAAGCCGCCCACGAACTTCGACGAGCTGATGGCCGCCGCTCGGAAACTGGCCAAGAAGGACGCGTCCGGCAATCTGGTGCGAGCCGGGCTAAGCCTGCGGCTCTCTGGGCAGGGGTCAGGCGTGGCCGAGAAGTGGTGGTACGTCCTGCATGCCATGGGCGGCGACCTCGTCGTCAAGACGAAGTCCGGTAAGTGGCGGAATGACTACGACAATGAGGCCGGTAGGGCTGCGCTGAAGTTCTACGTCGACGCCGTCCACAAATACCAGGTGGATGATCCCAAACTTCAGCACGATGCGGCCGCCTTCGCCAGCGAGCAGGCGGCCATGCTGATGCGTGAGGCCTGGGTGATCGGCGAAGTGAAAGCCAAGGGTCCGAAGGTCCAGTACGCCACGGTGGCGGTCCCGCGGGCCAAGCGCTGGGGCGGCATGACGCAACCCTGGAGCCTCTACGTCACGAGGAGCACCAAGAATCCCGACGCCGCCTGGGATTTTGCCCAATTCCTGGTGAGCCCGCCCATGGCCATCCTGCACCTCCAGATGACCGGGTGGACGTCCATGCGGCAAGACGTGGACTGGACCCCGATCCTGAAGGAGACACCACAGTTCAAGCCGTTCCTGGTTTGGGACAAGGGGCGGGGGCAGTATACCGAGCCGGCCGTTCCCGTCTTTGACGAGCTGGAGACAAAGCTGGCCGATCGACTGGTGGCTGCCTATGCGGACAAGTCGCTCATGGACAATCCGAATGGCATCGCCAAGCGAATCAAAGAAATGGCTGCCCAGAGCGATGATCTCCTGAAGAAGGCCGGTCTCTACGGCACCGACTAGGCCATCCATGACATGATCCTGCCGCGAACGGGCCCCCGCGCCTGGAGGTACGGGGGCCCGCTGGGAGCTCCGGCCCATGGCGGAACCGTCTGTGGCACCCTGGGCGCTGAACGGGAGGAATCTTGCCGATCGAATCTGTGGGCTCATTCGGATCAACCGCCAGACCCTCGCAAGATACTGCTTCTGTTACCTCGGGCTGATTCCGGTACTGCTGATCTACTGGGTCTTTCGGCTCGAGCCGATCGGTCGGACCTTCGTCCTCAGCTTCTACGACTGGCACCTGATCCGCCCGCTGAAGCCGTTCGTGGGGCTCGCGAACTACCGGGACCTCCTGCAGGACGACAACTTCCTCCTGGCGCTGAAGAACACCACCCTCTTCGCCGTCTTCGTGGTCGGCGTCAGCGTGGCGCTGGGCCTGGCCCTGGCCGTTCTCTTGGCCGGCCGACTTCGGTTCACCGCCGCCTACCAGGCCATCTACTTCCTGCCGGTGATCATCCCAATGGTGCCCATGGCCATCGCGTGGAAATGGATCTTCGACGCGCGGTACGGGATCCTGAACTACGTGCTGTCCTGGTTCGGGGTGAAGCCCATCGGCTGGCTGACCGCGCCGGACGTCGCCATGTGGGCCATCATCATCATGAGCGTCTGGAAGGTACTGGGCTATAACATGGTCCTCCTGCTGGTCGGCTTGAAGAACATCCCGGCGGTCTACTACGAGGCCGCCAGCATCGACGGAGCAGCGGGGTGGGCCATGTTCCGCCGGATCACCTTGCCTCTCCTGAAGCCGATCCTGCTCTTCGTCATCGTGATCTCGACGATCAACGCCTACAACGTGTTCACCCAGGTCTACGTCATGACCACGGGATCCCAGGCGGCCCCCGGGGCTCCGCTCCGCGTCCTGGTCTTCGACATCTACCAGAACGGGTTCCAGTTCTTCAAGATGGGGTACGCCTCGGCCGAGGCCGTCGTACTCACGCTGATCGTCCTGGCGCTGACCCTGATCCAGTTTCGGGTCATCCGGATGGATGGGGAGTGACAACCATGGATGGAACGGCAGGGGGCGTACGCCGCCCGGGCTGCCGGCTCCCCGGGGTGCCCGCGGTGAGCCATGGTATCCTCCTCGCGGGAAGCCTGGCCATGCTGTTTCCCTTTGTGTGGATGCTGGCGACATCGCTCAAGCCCGCGGAGGAGACGTTGCTCTGGCCGCCCCGGCTGCTCCCGATCCACTGGCGATTCGCCAATTATCCAGAGGTGCTCGATGCGGCGCCGTTCGTCCGCTACTTCCTGAACAGCGTGGTGGTGTCGGTCGGTTCGATGCTCCTGGTGATCGCGACCTCGCTGATCGCCGGGTTCATCTTCGGGAAGTACACGTTCCCCGGCAAGAGGGTCTTGTTCCTGGTGATCCTGGGCTCTGCCATGTTCCCGTTCGAGACCTACATGATCCCGCTGTACCTGACCATGAAATCTCTGGGCTGGATCAACACGTATCCCGGGATTGCGGCCCCGTACGTGATCATGAGCTTCGGCATCTTCCTGATGCGCCAGCATATCGCTCACAGCATCCCGGACGAACTCCTGGACGCGGCGCGTGTGGATGGCGCGTCTGAGCTGAAGATTTTTCTCCGGGTGATCGTGCCGCTCTGCTCCTCGGCGATCGGCGCCCTGGGCATCTTGGCCTTCATCCAGGCCTGGGCCGCGTTCATCTGGCCCCTGCTCATGGCCACGCACCGAGACATGTACATCATGGAGCTAGGGTTGAGCACCTTCCAGTTCCGGTACACGGCCGATTACCACTTCCTGTGCGCGGCCGCCGTCCTCAACACGGTGCCGATGCTGATCGCCTTCATCATCCTCCGCCGTCGGATCATGGAGTCGGTCGCTCTCACCGGGCTCAAGGGATGACCCAGGTCCGGCGCGGCGCGCCCGGACCCAGCCCTGCCTCGGACCCGGCGCCCCGGCGGCTCCCCCGAAACCGCAGACCATGCCTGGGGAGGTCAGGACAATGAAGATCGGCTGCGCAGCCCTGTATCCGATCACCCGCTACGGTTTCCCGTATAGTCTCGATGACTATCTGAAGGCGGTCGGCGAGATCCGGGCGGCGGGATTCGACGCCTGCGAGCTGGAGATTAACGTGGACGTGGACCTTGATGAGTACATTCAGCGCATTGACGAGGTCCGCGCCGCGCTGGATAAGAATCGCATGACGCTCTCAGCCGTGATCGGCGTCGTTCAGCAGGCTTTTTCCACCGACCGGGCGGCTGCCGATAAGACGCTGGGTCGGTTTGAGCGTCTGTGCCAGTTCATCGAGAAGGTCGGCGGTGACACGGCCTGCATTTGCGCCTATATGCCGAAGGAGATCGAGGGAGTACCCGGCACCGAGATGTATCGCGGCAGCCCACCGCTGCAGGTGCGGGTTCCGCGTGGATTTGACTGGGATCTCTTCTGGGACAACGCGGTGGCCCGCTTTGGACGGATGGCGCGGTTCGCCGCCGAGCACGGCCAGAGGCTGGTCATCGAGAACCGCGTCGGTGATTTCGTGAACACCAGCGACGGTGTTCTGAAGCTGATCGAAGGGGCCGGGGAACCCAACGCCGGTTGCCTGCTCGACGTTGCCCACACCCATGCTACCAAAGAGCACCTCACCTTGGTCATCCCCAAGTTGAAGCGACGGCTGATGTACGTCCACTTAGCCGATAACGATGGCAGTTCCTCGCACCATTTGCCGGCGGGTCGCGGCACCCTGGACTTTCCGGCAATCTTCCGCAGCCTGAAGCAGATCGGCTACACTGGGTACGCTAACGTGGACTTCGGCGGTGTGCCGGCTGATCAGATTTGGGATGAAGTCAGAGGCGGGCGCGATTACTTTGAACGATGCCTTGCCGAGGCAGAAGCATAATGGAGGGGACCGAGCTCACCGGAACCAAGGGACGATCCGAGTCGGGAAAGCCGAACATCTCCACCGGAGGGCGTAGGTGAAACAGCCGAAGTTGACGCCGGAGCAGATCGCGGAGCTGCAGCAGCACATCGGCTACGGGGCGGCCTGGCTGGGGGCAGTGCTGGTCGAGGGGCGGGGTTGCCGGGTCACGGACATCACGGGGAAATCCTACCTTGACTGTACCTCCCAGGCCTGGACCCTGGCCCTGGGCTATAACCATCCGGAGGTCATGGAGGCCGCCCTGGCGCAGGCCAAGAGCCTGTCGCACGTGCGGGCCGGGTTCCCCACCATCCCCCGCCTGCTCCTGGCCAAGCGCCTGGCCGACCTCTGCCCCGGGCCTCTCAACAGGGTGATCAACGCCCCCACCGGCTCCCTGGCGGTCGAGGCCGCGCTGAAGCTGGCCATGATCAACCGGCCCGGGGCGCACCGGTTCATCACGTTCTATCACGCCTATCACGGCAGCACGCTGGCCACGATGGCCGCCTCGTGGATGGGGACACAGACGACGGGTCATTTCGGTCCGGGGGTCAAGTTCCTGCCCTTCATGCAGAACTTCGTCCGGGTGCCGAACGCCTACTGCTACCGCTGCCCCCGGCGGGCGGCGTACCCGGACTGCTCCGCCGAGTGCGCCGCGCCCCTGCGGGACACGATCCTGCGCGGGGTGGATGGCCCGGTGGCCGCCGTCCTCCTGGAGCCGATCCAGGGCAATGGGGGCCAGATCCCGTTCCCGGCGCCCTTCCTGTGGGAGGTCCGGCGCATCTGCGACGAGTTCGGGATCCTCCTCATCTTCGACGAGATCCAGACCGGCTTCGGCCGGACCGGCCGGATGTTCGCCGCCGAGCTTCTCGGCGTGACTCCGGACATGCTGGTCCTGTCCAAGGGCATGGGTGGGGGATTTCCCATTGCGGCCGTGGTGGCGGACGATCGGCTGAAGATGTTCGAGCCCACCGGCGAGGACGTGTACACGTTCGGCAGCAACCCCATCGCCCAGGCCGCCGCCCTGAAAGTGATCGAGGTCCTCGAGCGCGACAGGATCCCGGAGCGGGCGGCCAGGATGGGGGCGATCTTCACCCGGGGACTGCTGGAGCTTCAGGCCAGGCACCCGGAGGTCGGCGATGTGCGCGGCCCGGGCCTGTTCATCGGGGTGGAGATGGTGAAGGATCCGGAGACCAAGGAGCCGGCCCCGGCCGAGGCCAGGCGGATCGTAGAGGAAGCCTGGAGCCGCGGGGTCATCCTGGCCACGGCCTCGGCCCTGCCCAACGTGATCAAGATCAAGCCGCCCCTGATCATCGAAGAATCCGACGTCGCCCTCGTGCTGGACGTCCTGGCGGACTGCCTGAAGGCGGTCTGCGGGACCCGGGGCTAGGGGTCGGGGGCCAGGGATCGGGGATTCAATCTGTGCGAACCCCCGGCACCCGACACCCAACCCCGCGCTGTCGCGTTGATCCCGATAGGGCAGTTCAACCGCCGGTACCAACGGTCTGGCCGTTGGTGCGCAAAGGACGCAAAGGAAATCTCTCTATCCACAATGGCGGCGGGAGAATCCCTGGAAGAGCAAACCGGAACACTTTGGCCCGAAGGTTGGGGCCGGCAGTTGAAACCTGTTGGCCCTTTGCGATCTTTGCGGGCTTGGCGGTGAGATATTCGGATTGATTGCAGGAAAGGGGTGCGTCGTGACGGGTGATGCGCGACCGCTGGTGGCCGTGGTCCTGGGGGACCCCTCCGGGATCGGCCCGGAGATTGTGGCGAGATCGCTGGCGCTGCCGGAGACACGCCGGTGGTGCCGGCCGGTGGTCATCGGGGACGCCCGCGTGGCGGAAGGGGGGATCGCCATTGCCAAGGTTCCGCTGGTGGTGAGCCGCTGCCGGGCGGTGGAGGATTTTCAAGACCGTGAGGGCACGCTCGAAATCCTCGACCTCGCGAATGCCGCTCCGGGAAGTTTCCCTGCGAAGGAGGTCAGCCTGGCGGCCGGCCGGGCGACGTTGGAGACCCTGGAGCGAGCCATCCGTCTCGCCCAGGCCGGGGACGTCTCTGCCGTGACGTTCGCGCCCCTCAACAAGCAGGCTCTGCACCTGGCCGGGAACCCCTTCGGCGACGAACTCCAGTTGATCGCCCACTGGCTGGGGGTGACCGGGTGTGGAGAGATCAACGTGGTGGATGACCTGTGGACCTCGCGGGTAACGTCGCACATCGGTCTCCGCGAGGTGAGCCAGCGCCTGACGCGCGAGGGGGTGCTGGCAGCCATCCGGCTGATGCATGGGACCCTGCGGCGGGCGGGGATTCCCGAAGCGCGGATCGGCGTGGCGGCGCTGAACCCGCACGGCGGCGAGGGAGGCCTGTTCGGTCCGGAGGAAGAGGCGCTCATCGCCCCGGCCGTGAAGGACGCCCAGGCAGAGGGCATCCGTGCCCGCGGTCCCTATCCGGCGGACACGATCTTCGTGCGGACCCGGCGGGGCGAATTCGATGGTGTGGTGACCATGTACCACGACCAGGGCCAGATTGCCCTGAAGCTGCTGGGATTCGACAGGGCGGTCACCGTGCTCGGGGGACTGCCCATCCCGATGACCACGCCGTCACATGGGACCGCCCTTGACATCGTCGGGCAGGGGAAGGCGGATGTGGGGGCGTTCCAGGCCGCCCTGCGGATGGCGGTTCGGATGGTCCGGGGGACCCGTCAGGTCTGATGCCCTGTTGCCAATGGGGTGATCCGGATCAGCACGCTGGTCTTGGCGGCAAGGCCCTTGCTGATGCGACGGCCCATCCAGAGCGGAACCAGGATCCAGTATTTTTGCCGGTAGGCACAAAGCAACGCCTCCTCGAGATCCTCCCGCCCGTCCACCCATTCCGCGCGTCCTTCGAAAGACGGCCCGTCTTTCTTCCCTACGTGCACCGTCACCCGCCCACTGCTCTTGATGCGCCGGGCCTTGAGGCTGGCGCGGAGCGTGGTGAAGTAGACCGCGCCCTCGTGGTACCACAGCCAGACGGGGACCGTGCCGCGCCTCCCGGCGCGGCTGTAGGTCGTCAGGTACATGTACTTCGCGGTGCCGAGGGCGTCGAGCAGCTCAGGATCCACGGAGGAGTCACTCCAACCTTTCCAGGGCGTACGCCCCGAACTCAAAGGTCACCCGCTGTCTCACCCCATGGCACTCGACGACATCGCCCGATCGTACGTCATCGGGGAGGAACACCAGCTCCTCGCCCACAGCGCAGCTCGCCTTCTTGACCTCCGTGAGCGTCCACCCTCCATTCCTTTCGCTCGCCCGGAGCGAAAGGCCGGCTCAGTTGGGGCAGTCGAAGATGTCCCTGTCCGTGATCCCGCCCGGGATCTCGACGGCTTGTCCTCACCCCTTGCAGAATGCCGTTGGCACATTTCCTCTCTCTGGGCGCGTCTGGCTTCGCCGTCCTGGAGTCACGCCAGCCCGAGCAACCGCTCGATCCTCCCCCGGTCAAAGCCGACCACGGCCTCGCCGTCAATGAGGGTGACGGGCGTCGCCCGGAAGCCCAGGTTCAGGAGCTCCTGGAGGGCGGCTTGATCTGTCCGGATGTTTTTGTCCACAAAGGTGATCCCCTTGCGAGAAAGGAACTCTTTCTCCTGGTCGCACGCCCCTCACCCGGGCTGGCTGTACACAACGATCTGCTTGGCCATATTTTCCTCCGTGTGGGACCCTCGCTGAGAATGCCCGTCCCGGTCCTGCTGGCGGGGGGGCGCCCGCCCCCCTTATTCTCACTGGGCAAAGGCCCGGTCGATTCGGTTCTTGATCTCCGTGATCGGCAACCCTTGCTTGTGCAGCCGTTGCGCTTCCAGCGCAATGTCCACGCAGATGTTTCACCCCGCCCCGTGCTCGTCGGCAAAGCAGTCCAGATTATTCTGGTGCCCCGGGTTCCGGTCACACCCGCAGTAGCACATGACGTGCTCCAGGACGTCGGGAATCTCCTTCGCGACCTGGTAACCCTTGGCGGCATATCCCGTGAACAGGACCGGCGACAGCGTGGCGGGGCGCGGCACCCGAGGAATGGCAGGCTTCGCTCCCCGGACAGGTCCTCCGCTCCCACCGCTGGTCCACCAGTAGCCGCCGATGCCCAGCGCAACCACCACGAGGAGTATGCCTGCAATCAAGGACACCCGGCTCCCGGAGTTGGCCTTGCCCCCCTTGGCCGGGATCCCTCCTTTATTCTTGCCCATGCCTTCCTCCTATTTCATTCCCGCTGATGCTGCAGGCCCACCGAAAGCCCGATCGCACTGAAGGGATTGCGGAAGATCAGGTGCGGCGGGATGGCGGGGCTCTGCCGACATGAGGGATCGGAAGGATCCAGGAAGAAAAAAACGAAGGGGAGGGCGAAATCCAGTCGCTGCCCCCTGGATCAAGGCTGGGGATCTGGACGATGAGGCCGAAGATGGCCCCGGCTTTCGGGCAGGTTGCGGTGGTACACCCGTGGTGTGGGTTACTCAGGGTCTGGCGGAGCGATTCGCCCCGGGCCATGGCGGGCGGGTGAAGACCCGCAGTGGCGGTCAGGAGGGCGGTGAGCAGGATACTCAGGAGGTGGACCCGAATGCGGATCATGCGCACACTATAGGGCGTTGAGCATGTCCGGTCAACGCCGGCACTGGGAAACATCTGTGAGGGCCCGGCTGTTCGGAAGACCGGACATTCCAGGACGGAAATGGTGGTCGAAATCCCCTGGGGGACTGCGACCGCTATCGGCCGGGGGATGACTCTCCGCCGTTAGCCTCGCGGGGTACCCTAATCGAATGTGACCGTAACTTCCGCCGGGGCCGGGGTGAGCCCGATGTAGCGAACGGTGACTCTCATCCCCTTCTGCACCGCCGGATTGGTCAGGCCCGCCTTGTACCCCACCATGCCACCCAGGTCTTTGGCGATGAGGGCGGTGTAGCGTACCTGGACATTTGCCGCCTCCGCCATAGTCATCGTTGCGCCGAAACCTGGGGCCGGTTTCTTTGCCAGCCACGCATCCGCCACAGCCTTGATGTTCGCCTCCGAGGGCATCTCGGCCCACGCCGCAAGGGGCACAAGCAGCACCCCCGCACACACCCAAAGCCATCGCATCGCCCATCCCTCCCCGTGTTTCCCCTGTTTTCTCAACGCCTAGCTCCCTGGACTCATCCGATGTCCGCAGGATGGTAGGAGCACCGAAGCACCGGGGTCAATCAAAAAATCCTAGCGGAAGAGAGGCCTCGGGTCGAAGTTATAGGGTGAAGGGGAACAGCGGCGCCATTCGGGAGGTCCGGCTACGCGGATCACTTCCAGGAAAGGAGGAGCGTCATGGTGATGAATATCTCCCTGAGCGACGACGAGGTGGGACTCTTGCAGCAGCTTCTCCAAGGAGACATGTCCCGTCTGCTCCTGGAAATCGCCCACACAGATCATCGATCCATGAAACAGGGGTTGAAGGCGCGTGAGGAGGTGTTGAGGGGCGTGATCCAGAAACTCGAGGTGAAGGGCTGACCACCCCTGACCCGTCCTCCCCGAAGAGATTGCGGGAGACCGGAAGGACTGGGAGGGCTGCTCTTACCGCGCCTGGGATCGTCGCTTCCATTCTTTGGTCAGATCAACCATCCGACCGTTCTTCAATACATACACTGGTGTGCCCGTCTTGCGACCGAGTTCCCGCGCTCGTCGCGCCGCGCGATGCAGCGCCGCACCTGCGGCCAGGATATCAGGGTCCTTCGATCCTTGCGGTTTCCGATTCATGGGTTATCCCCCGAAGCGATCAGCCGTGGCTCCGGCCCCGAGTTATCGTACAACGCCCAACTGCCCACAAGACCGCGATATATGACAATCTTTTTCTGAGCACCCATAGGGAGAGCTCTCCGGTCCTCAGCCGATACCCCAATGGCGGGTATCCTAGAGATAGGCCGGGGTTGAGGTCAAATGAAAACTCCCGCCGGAGAGCAGCCGCCGGCGGGAGTTGGGTGTGTTCTGACAAATGACGGCGTGGAGAGGCTCAGGCGGCCTCCGCCCGCGGAATTCGCATCCCGTAGAAGCTGCGCCACACGAAGACGACCGACGCGAGGAAGAAAGCCGCCGCGGCCACGTGGCTCGTGAGGGCGGGGAGCTCGATGGCCAGCTCGACGGCCAGGAGCCCGAAGAGCGTGGTGAACTTGATGACCGGGTTCATGGCCACGGACGAGGTGTCCTTGAAGGGGTCGCCGACGGTGTCGCCCACGACGGTGGCGGCGTGGAGCTCGGTGCCCTTCATGTGGAGCTCGGTCTCGACGAGCTTCTTGGCGTTGTCCCAGGC